>CAZTDA010000284.1:0-3749 GCA_964612155.1 uncultured Eubacteriales bacterium
ATGTGAAGCCACTTACCTTTTATCCTCGCCTTGTTTTTCAAGTGGCTTCACTATACCTAACATGAGGCCACTTACAGCTATTTCTTTTGTTTGATTTTAATATGGCTTCACTATATCAATAAGACCTGACGGTAAAACACCCAGCTTTATAACGCCGCTTTGCGGCGGGTAAAAAGCAAGAACATACCCTGCCGGCCTTCGGCGATGGATATGCTGAGTTGTCTTAGTTGATAAGGTAAAACGATTTCAAAACTGAAACATTGCTTTTTATTTCATTCTTGCTTTATTTGCTTAATTGATTATTTGAGCTCAATTAAAACAAATGACAACGGAGCCCTGCGGCCCCGTTTTCATCCGATTGGTTTAATTATCTCTGTCACGAGCACGATCTTGTGTGCGTTGAACCAGACAATCGATTACATCTTCGGGTGAGAGCATTCCCCGTTCCGATTCCATCTCGGCCCATTGAGCCTTGGTATCGGGATTAGAACTCATCATTCCCTCCATAATCGCAAGTCCGATTTCTCTGCGCACTTCATCGACGCTCACGCCGTTTAAGGCGGCCACTCTTTCGAGAATACCCGCTATTCTTTCTCTGTCCATTTTTTATTGTCCTTCCTTCGCTAAGACATCCTTCACCGCCTTAAATAAGCGTTGATTTTGCTTCGCTGTCAATATGTATTCGGTGGTCTTGACTCCACCGATAACATAGAATATCACAACTATTTAAAGAAAAATGTCGGAATATGGGGTAAAAAATAAGTTTACAAATGCTTACAAAAGACGCTGTCCGTTGATAAATACGTGAAAAGCGAGTCCCAATTTTTCGGACGCCTTGCGGCATAAAATCATACGATCCAAAAAGATTTCAAGGTATTCCATCGCCGAAAATCGCCCGGTGTCAATGGTCAATTTTAGCTCGACGGAGGTCTTATCGTCGCTGATCAGGGTTGTGGCCTTTTTGACCGAATAGTTCACACGGTCATGGATATCGAATTTAGTGATTTCACGGTTGCGCACGCGGCTGCGGCGCACATCGGTCTTGTCGGCCAAAATCAGTGCGGCGGCGACGGCGTTCACGGCCTCGGCGGTGCCCTCATCATGGTTGCCGATGGCGGTCACGATGGTCGCAATGTCCTCGGGGGGTGCGCCCATGTTGTCCAAAATACGAAATGCCATCACAGCGCCGCTCTGGGCGTGGTCGATGCGGTTCACCAGATTGCCGATGTCGTGCAGATATCCCGCAATCTGTGCCAATTCGATTTCGCGCTCGGAATAGCCCAGCGTGGCCAAAATGTATTTCGCCGTCGAAGCGACTTTAAGTACATGCGAAAAGCTGTGTTCGGTGAATCCCAGCGCGATCAGCGATTCGTCGGCGCGGGTGATGTAGGTCTTGATGGCGGGATTGTTTTTAACCTGTTCAAATGTAATCATTATATGTTTTCTCCTTTTATTAATTTGACGTTTTCCTCCCCGAGCAGCGCTTTAAACTGCCGCAGCAGTCCGTCGGTGGGCGTCACCCACATGGTACGGGGCGCTCTCACGAGCTTTTTGGTGTCTTTGAAAAAGCAAAAAAGCGGCGTATCTCCGGTGCAGAACTGGACAATGTATTTTACCTGGTCCATGTTCGGGTCGTTTTTGGACGATAATTGCAAATACAACCCCGTTTTTGCATCGGAGTTTGGTTCTGCGGACTCCGGCGGCACCGGCGGAAGATTGGTCTCGTCGGGCGCTTTGATGTTGTCGGCGATCAGTTTGACTTCGTAGGTATCCTGTTCTTCAGTGTCGCTCTCACGTACCGAAACCCGCCCCGAAAACGACAGCGCCCTGCCGTTTACCAACAAATCGCCGCTCTTGGCATATAACTCGGCAAATACGACCACTTCAATCCCCGCGGTCTTGTCCTCGATGGTGACAAATGCCATGTTCTGCCCGCTCTTTGCCATCTTCACGGTCTTCGCTCCGACCACGCCGAACAGTTCCATGCGTTTATTGTCAAACTCCAAGGCGTTTTCACCGAGCAGCGCCGAGATATCGGGAATGCGCTTTTGCCGTTTCAACCCCTCGAACTTGTCCAGCGGGTGCGCGGAGAGGAACATGCCGGTCACTTCGCGCTCCTGCGCCATCATCTCGTCTTTTGAAAACTCGGCGACCTCGGGCAGTTCGGTCTCGGGCGGCTTTTCGGCGTTGTCGAACAATCCCAACTGCCCCTCGACATTTTCGCGGTCACGTTCGGCGAGTTCCTCTAAAATCAACCCCGAAGCGCTCATCATCGCTCGCCGCGAGCTCGGCAGCCCGTCAAATGCTCCCGCTTTGATCAGCGATTCCAACCCTCGGCTGTTCAGTTCTCTCCCGTAGATCCGCGAACAAAAATCATAAAACGAGCGGTATACGCCTTTGCGTTTTCGCTCGGCCACTATCAAATCGATCACCGAGCTGCCCAAATTTTTAATTGCAAGCAGCCCGAACCGAATCCCGTTTTGCGCGGGGATAAAGGTCTTTTCGCTCTCGTTGATGTTAGGCGGGTAAATTTTCAGCCCGTGCCGCTTGCAGTCCTCAATATACTGCGTCGCTTTGGGGTCACCCATCATGCTCGAAATCAACGCCGCCATATATTCCTTGTACCAATGTGTGCGCAGGTAGGCCGTTTGGTAGGCGATCAGCGCATAAGGCGCGGCATGGCACTTGTTAAAACCGTACCCCGCAAAGGTCTCCATATCGTCAAAAATCCGGTTCGCGGCTTGTTCGTCAATCCCCATCGACATTGCGCCCGGTACGATGACTTTGCCGTTTTCGTCTTTTTCCCCGTGCACAAACCGCTCCCTTTGGCGCACCATTTCTTTTTGCTTTTTCTTTGCCATCGCCCGACGCACCATATCGGCCTGTCCGTACGAAAACCCGGCCAAATCGCGGCAGACCTGCGTCACCTGCTCTTGATAAGCGAACACGCCGTGGGTTTCCCTGAGCGCGTTTTCAAGCTTTGGGTCGATATAATGGATGTTTTTCGGATTAGCCCGCCCCGCCAAATATTGCGGTATCGCCTTCATCGGTCCCGGACGATAAAGCGAGATCGCCAGCATCAAATCGTCGAGATTTCTGGGTTTCATGTCCACCAACAACTGACGCATGCCGCCGGATTCCAGCTGAAAAATCCCGTCGGTATCTCCCTTTGAGATCAGCATATAAGTTCTGGGGTCACTCTCCGGAATTTGATTGATGTCGAATTCCGGCTCGTGTTTACGCACCATCTCCACCGCGTCGTGAATCACGGTCAAATAGCGCAGCCCTAAAAAATCGATTTTTAAAAGCCCGAGTTCTTCGAGATAATTCATGGTGTATTGCGTCACGACGGCCGAACCGTTCAACGCCAGCGGCACCAGACAGTATGCCGGTTTGTCGGTGATCACAACGCCCGCCGCGTGAGTCGAGGCGTGGCGTGCCATGCCCTCCAGCTCTTTGGCCGCCGCTACCAGTTCCGCCGCCTGCGGGTCGTTTTCACACTGTTGCTTTAATAAGCTGCCGGGCGCTTCGTACGCGTCTTCAATCGTGCCGAACATCGAGTACGGCACCTTTTTGGCGACCACATCGACGGCGGCGTAGCTCATCCCGAGCGCCCGCCCGACATCCCGAATCGCCGCGCGCGCCTTCATCGTCCCAAAGGTGACAATCTGGGCGACGTGTTCGGTGCCGTATTTGGCGATCACATAGTCGATGACTTCCTGCCTGCGCTCCTGGCAAAAGTCGATGTC
>CAZTDA010000285.1:0-3748 GCA_964612155.1 uncultured Eubacteriales bacterium
TCGGACAGCGCTTTTGAGGCACTTTGGGCGCCCGAGGCCGGGATCATCTCACCGGGGGATTGGTGCCTTGCGTTCGCCGAGACCGCCGTGAAAAACGGCTGCGAATTGATGTTAAACAGCCCCGTCAGCAAGATGAAACGGGAAAACGGGGTTTGGAAAATAGAGATCGGAGAAAAGACGATTGCGGCGCGGTGCGTGATTAACGCGGCGGGGTTGTTTTCGGACAAAGTCGCCGAGATGGCGGGCGCTGAAGCGTTTGAGATCAAACCGGTCAAGGGGCAGTATTTTTTGCTCGACCGCTCACAGGGCACGGTGTTTTCGCATGTGATGTTTCAATGCCCGTCGGCGGCAGGAAAAGGTGTGCTGATCTCGCCGACCGTGACCGGAAATCTGCTGGTCGGGCCGGACGCGGTGGCGCAGTTGTCACGCACCGATTTTGACACCGATAAAAACGCGCTTTCGTATGTCAAAGAGCGGGCTGATGTGGACACCGACGCGGTCAATTACCGCGAAAATATCCGCAATTTTGCGGGGCTGCGGGCATACAGCGATAAAAGCGATTTTATTATCGGTCCGGACAAAAAGGCCGAACATTTTATTAACATTGCGGGCATGAAATCGCCGGGATTGACTTCGGCGGCGGCTATCGCACTGGATATGCCCGATATGGTGCGCGGGTTCGGGTTGGAATTGAAGCCAAAAAAAGAGGCCGTCACGACCCGAAAAAAAGTGCATTTTGCCTCGGCGAACGAAGCCGAACGGCGGGCGTTGATTGCCGAAAATCCCTCCTACGGGCGCATTATCTGCCGTTGCAACACCATCACCGAAGGCGAAGTATTGGATGCCCTGCACTCTCCGATTCCGCCCAAGACCCTCGACGGCGTGAAACGGCGCTGCGGGACGGGGATGGGGCGCTGTCAGGGCGGGTTCTGCTCGCCGCTGGTACACGAGTTGATTTCGCGCGAGTTAGGCATTCCGTATGAAAAAGTGGAGAAAGAAAAGGCGGGCTCTTATATTGTGACCGGGCCGACCAAAGAGGTACCAAATTAACGATGAATAAAAGCCATGTACAACTCGCCGTGATCGGCGCGGGCCCTGCGGGTATGGCAGCGGCGAAAGCTGCTTGGGAAAGCGGCATCCGCGACATCGTGATTTTAGAGCGCGGGAGCGTGCCGGGCGGGATTTTGCCGCAGTGCATTCATAACGGCTTCGGCTTGCACCGTTTTAAAGAAGAACTGACCGGACCCGAATATGCCCAGCGTGATCTTGAATTATTAAAACAAACCGGCGTGGAGATTTTATGCGACACGATGGTGCTTTCGATCTCGCCCGATAAGCGCATTGACGCGGTGGGTAAAGAAGTCGGATATTTATCGTTTACGGCGGACGCGATTATTTTGGCGATGGGCTGTCGGGAACGCACCGCGGGCGCGATTTCGTTAGGAGGCAGCCGTCCGAGCGGGGTCTTTAGTGCCGGAACCGCACAGCGCTATATCAACATTGAGGGGTATATGGTCGGCAAAAAGGCCGTCATCCTCGGGTCGGGCGACATCGGGCTGATTATGGCGCGGCGCATGACGCTGGAGGGTGCAAAGGTTGAGGCGGTCGTGGAGCTGATGCCCTACTCCAACGGGTTGACGCGCAATGTGGTGCAGTGTTTGGAGGACTACAACATTCCGCTGTATCTGTCGCACACAATCACCAAAGTGCACGGGAATGCGCGGGTCTCCGGTGTGACGATTGCCAAGGTAGACGAAAACCGGATGCCGATTGCGGGCGCGGAATTTGATATCGACTGCGACACCTTGCTGCTCTCGGTCGGGCTGATCCCGGAAAACGAGCTCAGCAAGACCGCCGGAGTGGTGCTTGACCCGAGAACCAACGGCGCGGTGGTTGACGAGGACATGCAGACCGAGGTCGAGGGGATTTTCGCCTGCGGGAATGTGCTGCATGTGCATGATCTCGTGGATTTTGTGAGCGCAGAGGGCGAAAAAGCCGGAAAATCGGCGGCGGCATATTTGAAAAACGGTGTGATTGAAAAGGGCGACTTTATCCTTGTTAAAAACGGCTCGGGTGTGGGTTACACCGTGCCGCAGCGGATCTCAAAGGATTGCAATACAGCGGTCACGGTGTTTTTTCGGGTGAACCGGGTTTTTCATAACAGTGAGATCGTGATTGCTGACGAAACCGGCGAAATGATGTGTTTTAAACGCGAGCGGATGGCCCCGGGTGAGATGGAGCGGATTGTGATTGCGCCGGATAAGCTCAGGGATATCAAAGTAATCACCGTCGGGGTGAGGGCGGTTTCGGACAAGGGGGCTGCGTTATGAGAACATTGACCTGCATTGTGTGTCCGAAGGGCTGCATGCTGCATGTGGACGAGGTGACTTTCAAGGTCACGGGCAATTCTTGTTCGCGAGGCGCGGAATATGGCGCACAAGAAGTGCGTGACCCCCAGAGAACGTTGACCACGACCGTCATTTTAGAGGGCGCCGCAAGAAAACGCCTGCCCGTCAAGACCGACCGCACGATTCCGAAGACGATGATGGCCGCTTGTGCCGCAGCGACGAACGGTATTATTGCCAAAGCGCCTGTCAAGGTCGGAGATGTGATCGTCGAAAATTTACTCGGCACGGGTGCGAATTTAATCGCAGGGTGCGATATGGGCGTTGGAAAATAGGAATCGAATTAATAATCATTTCCCGCCGCAGCGGTACCGCAACTTTTCACTTTTCACTCTTCATTTTTCACTTGACTCTGTCCTCTGCCTTCTTGCACTCCGATTTCCATATGAAAGGATGGCCTATAACATGGGTTGGCACGATATCCGGCTCTCAGAGGTCGCTTCTCAGCTCAAGACCGACACCGCAGTGGGGCTCACTTCGGCGGCGGCGAGGCAGCGTGCCAAAAAATACGGACGCAACCGCTATGAACCCGCGCTCCAACCCGAAAAACTGCCCCTTTTAAAGGCCGCGCTGCGACCCGGTACGCTGTTTTTTGTCGCAGGTGCGGCTTTTTGCGCCATTGCCGACCAAAAGCTGCTCTGGGCGGCGGTTGTGGTGGTCATCACGCTGGCTGATTTGGTTTTTTCGCTCGCGGGAAATGGGCGCATCCGCCAGACCCGCGCCCAATTGGCGGACTCGGTTCGGCGCAGGGCGACGGTGGTCCGCGATGGCAGGCGGCTGGAGGTTTTTTCGGAGGTTTTGGTGCCGGGCGATTTGATTTTTGTCACGGCCGGGGATGTGATTCCCGCCGATGCGCGGCTGGTTTCAGAATCGGGGCTGTTTTGCGATGAGTCGGCGCTGTTCGGCGTCGGGCGGCTGTCGAAAAAAGACCATATGGCCGTGGTGCGCGAGGACGATGCCACCGATCTGCGCATGAACATGATTTATTCCGGCTGCGGCGTGACCGAGGGGAATGCTTCGGCGATTGTGACCGCAACCGGAAAACGCACCGAATTTGCACGGCTGCGCTCGCGTACGGTTTCCGTGCCCGAGGGTCGCTCCCCGCTGGAAAAAACGCTTTTTAAAAGCCGGATTACCCTCGCGGTGACGGCTTGCGTGTTAGGTGCGGCGACGTTGATTTTGCCGCGGTTTTTCCCGGATGCGCTCTCCTATGCGGGGGCTTTTTCGACGGTTTTACTGGCGGTCGGGATAGTGATGAGTTTTGAACCGGTGGCCGAGATGCACACCGGATTTTCGGCGGCGGCGACGGAATTGTGCGAGAGCGGGATGACCTTCCGCGATCC
>CAZTDA010000286.1:0-3748 GCA_964612155.1 uncultured Eubacteriales bacterium
GTATATTCGCGCACCGGTCCAATCCGTGCTCAACAGTCTCATTTAAAATTAACTCATTTGCCCCGCCCTCCTGTGCCAGTCGTGAACCGCGCTTTTTGGCGTAACTGTGGATGGTGATGTTGGCGGGAGAGAGCGCTTGAATTCCCCTAACGCTTTCTATAAACCCATCCTCGGTGTCGCCGGGCAGACCCGCGATCAGGTCGACGTTGATACTCGAAAAGCCCGCTTTGACGGCGCTTTCAAAGGCCTCGTAAAATTGCTTGACCGTGTGTTTTCTACCGATGCGTTCTAACACCGGATCATGCAGGCTCTGGGGATTGATTGAGATTCGGGCGTCGCAGACATCGCGCAGGGATTTGAGTTTTTCCGGGGTGATGGCGTCGGGGCGACCGAGTTCCACGGTCAGTTCACGGTGCTCGGGGGCGTTTTGCACGAGGACTTCGGTAAGTTCGGAGAGCTGCTTCGGCGACAAAATCGCCGGAGTGCCGCCGCCGACATAGACCGTGACTATTTTTTGCCCCGCCCTTTGGATATATGCGCAGGTCTCGGCGATCTCGGTGTGCAGCAGTTTCAGGTATTGCTCGATTTGACTTTGGTCATACCGGTCGTTATCCTGAGACACAAAGGAACAATAAGCGCAGCGGCTGGGACAGTATGGAATTGAGATATACAAGCTGCATTCGTCGGTGCGCGAGACAGCACCGGATTTAATGCGATTTTCGGCGACCAAAGCACAAAGCCGCGTCTTTTTTTCGCTGACGTAATAGTCATCCGTAAAGACGCGTTCGGCTTGTTGTTGCGTGCTCTCGGCGGTCAGACCCATAAAGAGTTTTGCGGGACGGACACCGGTCAAGATACCCCACGGCGGTTTTCTGCCGTTAAAGCGCATTCCCGCACGGTAATAAGCTCTTCCGAGCGCTAAATCCAAATCGGGAGCGCAGAGGTATTCGGACTGCCTGACGGGTTCATTGTCGGTTTCGGTATGGGCTGCGTCGGCAAGTTCGACAGTGATAATTTCATTCGATTTCTGAACGGTTACTTTCATATCGGCGTCGCCTTCGAAAACAACCTTTTCTCCGATAAAAAACGCTTTGGTCAGATTGATTGCCTCATAGAGAAGCGCCTCGGGTGCGATTACTTTTACCATGGCAAATTAAGATACGGATTGTTTTTCCGCTCGTGGCCGATGGTGGTTGCGGGGCCATGACCGGGCAGCAAAGCGGTGTCGTCGGGAAGCAGCATCAGGCGCGAAAGCGATTGCATCAATTCATCCAAACTTCCGCCGCGCAGGTCTGTTCTGCCTACGCCATTTTGAAAAATCGTGTCTCCGCAAAAAAGTGTCTTTCCGAATTGATAACAACAGCTCCCCGGAGAGTGTCCGGGCGTGTGCAGCACTTTGATTTGATCTTCTCCGAACGGCAGCAAATCACCGTCACAAACGATTAAATCAGGTTCATATTGCTCTATTTTCGAAAAAAATCCAAACAGGTAGTCCTTGCCGGTTTGGGTTCGCAACGCTTCTTCATCACCGACATTGACCACGAGTTTTGCTTCAGGGAATTCGGATTTGAGGTCGGAAACGCCGCCGATGTGGTCAAAATGCGCATGTGTTAACAAAATATAGTCGAGGCCGCATTTGAACATAGCAACCGCCTCCCGCAGGTTACGGGAGGCAATCGCAGGATCAATCACGGCGGTTTTTGCGCCGTTGTTAAAGATATAGGCGTTTGTCCCGAAGCCGCCGAGTTCGAGCGTGATGATTTTCGGCGTCATTTGTATGAAATATATTCCCCGAGGAGGTCAATGCAGTTTTGCACATCGTTGAGGTCGACCATCGAGATCGGGCCGTGACCGTAGCGGGTCGGAATCGAGATACCGCCGGTCTTTTTGCCTTCGCCGACCTGATTGATTGCGCCCGCATCGGTACCGCCGCCGGCGAGTACTTCGAGTTGAACCTTGATGTTCTTTTCGGCTGCAATGTCCTTCATCTTTTTGACAATGCCCTGATCGCAGATGACCGACATGTCCATCACTTTAATCGCAGCGCCGCCGCCGAGTACGGGGTTGCCTTTTCCGGCGGATTCGGGTGTGTCAAAACAGCCGCCGATATCGACCGCGATGCCCTCGTCGGGATCGATCAACTGCGCCGAAGTCCGCGCGCCGCGCAGGCCGACTTCTTCCTGACTGCTGAAAACATAATAGATATCGTCGACGGGGTTTTGGTATTTTTTCATGCACTCCAACAGGATATAACAGCCGATGCGGTTGTCGAGCGCTTTGGTGCAGACGCGGTTGTTCGCCATCTCGGTATACGGCGCGTCGTAACAGGCAAAATCGCCGACAGAAAGCAGCTTTTCGGCGTCTTCTTTATTGTTTGCGCCGATATCAGCGTAGAGCTTGGTGAAATTGCCCTTGATGTCATCGTAAGCACAATCGGCGGAAACCGCGCCGATTACGCCGTTAGAAAACCGAATGCGCTGTCCGACGGTCAACGGGATCGGAATGCCGCCGACGGCACGAATACGCACCATACCGCCCGAGGTGAACGACATGATGCAGAAGCCGATTTCATCCATATGGGCGCTCGGCATGATTTTTTTGGGGGTCTTGGAGCTGCCTTTTTTGACTGCGATCACGCTCCCGAGGCCCCCCTCGATGAATTCATCGACATAGAGCGCAGCGGTCTTTTTGATAAATTCCGCGACTTCTGTCTCGACGCCGCTGACGCCGAACCGCTGGGTGAGTTCTTTTAAAAGCATATAATACTTATTCTCCTAATTATAAAATTCCGGTTAAATCGCTGTTATTAAGCGCTTTCATGAGATCGACCATGTGGCCGACGTCGTCCGCGCCGACATATTCACGCACCGCGTGCATTGACAAACAGGGATTGCCGATATCGACCGTGACCACACCGTATTCCGCCGCGATGCCCGGTCCGATGGTGCCGCCGCCGCGCTCGTCGCTGCGGTTGACCTGAACCTGATAGGGGATTTTATTGCGCTCGCACAGCATCTTAAAGACCGCCGAGCCCGACGGAGAAGTCGCATAGCTCTGGCGCTCGGTGAGTTTTAAAACCGGACCTTTGTTCAGCACCACAGGATAAGACGGGTCGTATTTGCCCGCATAGGCCGGATGGGTGGCATGTGCCATATCGGCGGAAAAGACTAATGAATGTGCCAGTGCGCGGTATTTGTTTTCTTGGCTGACCGCGAACTTTTCGCAGATGCGGTCGATGATCATCTGCATGGTGTTGCTGCGCGCACCTCTGGTCGAACCCGAGCCGATCTCTTCGTGGTCGTAGGCAAAAGCCAAACAGGTGTTTTCACTGTCAATGGTCTCACAAAACGCGGTGAACGCGGTGAACGCCATCTCGGCGTCGTCGGTGCGGCAAGCAGAAATGAAATCGCCGTCGATTCCGGTAAAGCAACCGGGTGTGCAGTCGTAAGGCGCAAGTTCAAAGCTGAGGATGTCCTCTTCTTTTACACCCGCTTGCTCCGCCAGATAGCCCATAAACCGTTTTTTCTCGCCCGCTTTGCATAAGAACGGGCAGGTCTCGGTCTGGAGATTGAATTTTGCGCCGTCGTTAACTTCGCGCACCACATGAATGGCCGCGCTCGGGATGACCAGAATCGGCTTGTCGATGTTGACATTGACACAGCGGACGGTTTCGCCGTCTTTGACGCAGATTCGCCCGGCAATTCCCAAGGGTCTGTCCATCCAGCCGTGGACGATCAATCCGCCGTAG
>CAZTDA010000287.1:0-3735 GCA_964612155.1 uncultured Eubacteriales bacterium
CCATCCGTGTGAACGGTCGGGATATCTGCACAACCGTCAAAGAAAACAATTGCGGCTGCTGCGGCGAAATCAGCGGGACGCAGGTCGACTGCCGGGTTTTTGAATACAACGGCGAGACCTATGAAGTGCCCCCGAAAGAGATGCTCGCCGAGGTGATTTTGCGTGCGGCATTCAATCCGACTGATTCCGGCTGTTCCTGTGGCGGATACCAGATGCCGCAAAACCTGAAAGATTTCTTCGATGGGAAGAAAAATAAATCCGGTTGCTCCTGCGCAGGTGGATGCTGTGGATAAAAAGGATAAAAAGAAATTATTCGTTAAAATTGCGGTGCCGGTTTTAATCGCCGTCGTAATGACCGTTGTATGGATTGTGAAAACGCATCCGACCCCCACCCCCATCGAGCAAACCGGAAAAAATGCCGATTTCACATTGGCGGCATCCTCCATCGACTTGGAAGCGCTCACCGCTCACGGGTTGCCGATCATCATCGATTTCGGTTCGGTCACTTGTATTCCCTGTCAGGAAATGGCGCCTGTGCTTGAAGCCGTCAATGAAGCCATGCAGGGGAAAGCCATTATCAAATTTGTCGATGTTTCCAGATATCCGGAATTAGCCGACGGTTTTCCCGTACAAGTCATTCCGACGCAGGTTTTTATCGGCTCGAACGGAAAACCTTATGTGCCCATGAACGATGTGGGCGTGGAATTCACCCTGTACAGTTATCAGGAAACAAATGAGCACATCTTTACCGCACATCAGGGCGGATTGACCGAAAAACAGATGCTGGCGATTCTGCAAGATATGGGTGTGAAAAACTGACTCAGTAATCTAAAAATGATGGTTTATACATAAGCTTAACCAATCAAAATCCGCGAAAGGCGGTTTGTAAATGACGGAGTTATTAGAGCGTTTTTCACAGCTGATCATCCAAAACATATGGCTTGCGCCTTTGGTTGCGCTGGCAGCAGGTGTGCTGACCTCTTTCACGCCCTGTTGCCTTTCAAGTATTCCGCTTGTCATCGGATATGTCGGCGGCACCGGTCAACGCGACCCGAAAAGAGCGTTTTGGCTGTCGTTAACATTTGCGGGCGGATCTGCGCTCACGTTCACCGTGCTCGGTGTGATTGCGTCATTGGCCGGAAAATTATTAGGCCATGCGGCATCGTGGTGGTATATCGTATTGGGGTTCCTGATGGTGTTGATGGCGCTGCAGACCTGGGGCATTTTTGAGATCATTCCGTCGAGTTATTTGATCTCAAAAAGCAAGAGAAAAGGATTCATCGGCGCGTTTATCGCAGGCATCCTCGGCGGTATCTTCTCGTCCCCGTGCTCAACCCCTGTTCTGATTGCACTGCTTGCGATTGTTGCCGGGAAAGGAAACCTTGTTTGGGGCATCCTATTGCTGTTGTTGTATTCCGTCGGGCACGGGGTTCTCGCCGTCGTTGCCGGAACATCCGTCGGTTTTGTGCAAAAACTCATCTCCGGCGAAAAATACGGTAAATGGAGCAAGATCATCAAAATCGTCATGGGCGCGTTAATTCTGCTCGTCGGGCTTTATCTGTTTTATCTCGGGTTTTAAATGATTTATTAAATGATATAAGGAGAGATTGATATGTCACTGTTCGGAAAAAAAGACAAAAACGAAAAACCCGCCGCTTGCTGCTGCGGAGGCAAATGTGATAACGAGAGTATGGCGAAAGCCGAAATGGCCAAAACCGAGGGCGCAAGCGTAAAGGTGCTCGGCAGCGGTTGTGCGAAATGCAACCAGCTTGAGGCGGCGACAAAAGAAGCCCTCCTATTGCTCGGCATGGATACGACCATCGACCATGTGACCGACTTTGCACAGATCGCCGCTTACGGCGTCATGAGCACGCCCGCGCTCGTCGTGGACGGCAAGGTCGTATCCTATGGCAAGGTGTTAAAAACCGAGGAAATCGTCAAAATTTTGCAGAAAGTCAGGGGTTAAAATCCAAATGAAAGCGATTATCGACAAACAAAAATGTTCCTCCGATCCGAGGATGTGCAAACCGCTGAAAGAGTGCCCCACCGGTGCGATTTCGTGGATTGAAGACGACGACGAGCCGCTCGGTTCCCGCATGGAGATTGATGATAAAAAATGCGACGGCTGCGGATTGTGCGTAAATCTCTGCTGCGGCAGTTGTATTGAAATCAAATGAGTGTTTTTACTTATATTTTATACGGGCTTGCCGGAGCGGGGTTGGCGGTGTCCTTTTTCAAAGACCGGAAAAAGACCAAAGCGGCACTGCTCAAGGCGTGGAAAGCGTTTGAAAACATCCTGCCGCAGCTGCTGATCATTCTGGTTATCATCGGGTTGACGCTGTCGATTTTGAGTCCGGAGACGATCTCCAAGCTGCTCGGCACGGAGTCGGGCGTTTTGGGTGTACTCGGCGCAGCGCTGATCGGTTCCATCACGCTGATTCCCGGATTTGTCGCGTTCCCGCTGGCGGCGGCGCTGCTCAAAAGCGGCGCGGGATACATGCAGATTGCGGCGTTTGTCTCGACGCTAATGATGGTGGGCATTGTGACGATGCCGCTTGAAATCAAGACATTCGGAAAGCGCGTGACGATCATCCGGAATATCTCGGCGTTTGTGTTTTCGCTGATTGCCGCAGTAGTGATTGGGGTGGTGCTGTGATGAAAAAGATAATCAAACGATACGGAATTCCCGTTTTGATGATTGCGATTAACGTTGTGATCGGCTTGATCTACCCCGATATCGGGTTGAAGTCGCTGGCATTAACGAAGCAAAATGTCATTGAGATGATCTCAGTGATTCCGCCGATCTTTATCCTGTTGGGACTGCTTGACGTGTGGGTCGATCGTGCCACAATGATGAAATACACCGGCAAGGGTTCGGGAATCAAAGGCGTATTACTGGCGTTTTTGCTTGGTTCGGCTGCCGCAGGGCCGCTGTACGCGGCGTTTCCTGTCGCGGGCATTATGCTTAAAAAGGGCAGCAGCCTGTTCAATGTGTTTATCTTTATCGGGGCGTGGTCGACCACCAAAATCCCGATGCTGACCTTTGAAGGCGCGAGTATGGGCCCGGCATTTACGTTCATTCGGCTGGGGCTTAGCATCATCGGCATCCTTGCAATCGCGTTTATCACCCAAAAGTCATTGAACAAAGAACAACAAGAAGAGGTTTATGCGCTCAACAGCAAGGACTGATCGAAAGTAAAAAGATGAGATCAAGAAAGGTGGTATCACAAATGAAACGCAACGTGTTATTTTTGTGCACGAGCAACTCCGCGCGCAGTCAGATGGCCGAGACCATTTTGAATCACCGGGGCGGTGATCGATTTACGGCATTCAGCGCCGGGTCCGAACCGGCGGATCAAATTCATCCGCTGGCACTGCAAACGATGACCAATGCGGGGTACAAAGTCGAAGGTCAAAAGCCGAAGTCCATGCGGAAATTCATTGATACCGATTTGGATTTCATCATCACCCTGTGTGACAGAATGAAAGAGAACTGTCCGGTTTTTCCCGGAAAGCCAATTTTGGCGCACTGGGGAATGCCCGACCCTGCGGAGTTTGAGGGCACGCATGAGGAAAAGATAAAGGCGTTTCGAACGACCTTGCTCGAAATCACCCACAGAATCAACTTGTTTTTAAATATTCCGATTGAAAAACTCGACCGGCTCGCCCTCGAAAAGGTACATGGCGCTGCCCCGCGAGAAGTACACGCACCCCGAGGACATCTCGCTTTCCGAA
>CAZTDA010000288.1:0-3732 GCA_964612155.1 uncultured Eubacteriales bacterium
TACCACAAAAAATGACAATCTTCAAGCAAAGATTGTCAATTCTGCGGATGGTATGCTTTTTTGCGGGCGACGCGCTCCGCTCGGGTCGTCTGGGAAGCCGACCCCTACAACACGGGCGACGCGCCCGAACGGCAGGCAATCCGCACGGCGGGCAATCGCACGGCGGGAACGGGTCGTCCCGCCCTACAATATAAACGGCGGGTTATGGCCTACACCCATTAAGGTGCGATATCCAAAAACTGAAGATCGGGGTTTTTCTCTTCTGCCCTTTGCAGAACCCAGCGGCTGTTGAACAAGAACACCGGCCGCTCCCGCGAATCCGTTACGCGTGTAATTTCGCTTGAATAGGGCAGCAAGTCACGCGTAGTTTCGGGAGATGTCCAGCGGGCATACTGCACGGGAAGCGGTTCCACATGCACCTTTACGCCGTATTCGCACAACATGCGATACTCCAGCACTTCGAGCTGAAGCGCACCGGCTACGCCCACGATATATTTTTCAACCCCGTAATCGAGATTGCGAAACACCTGAATCGCGCCCTCCATCATCAGCTGCTCCATCCCCTTGACAAACTGCTTGCGCTTGCTGATTTCGAGGGTTGATACGATGGCAAAATGCTCTGCTGGGAACATGGGGATGGGGTCAAAGCTGAAGGGTTCCTTTTCGGTGTGTAGGGTATCCCCCAAATTGAAGGTCCCGGCGTCAAAAACGCCGATAATATCACCTGCGTAGGCGTCCTCAACCATGGTGCGATCCTGCGCCAGAAATTGCTGGGGCTGGGCAAGGCGCACCTGTTTGCCGATGCGGACGTCATAAACGCTCATGTCCTTTTCGTATCGGCCGGAGCAGATGCGGATAAAGGCCAGCCGATCACGATGCTTTGGGTCCATATTCGCCTGTATTTTGAAAATGAAGCCGGAGAACTGCTCATCCGTCGGCTCGACCATCCCCTTGGTGGTGTTGCGCTTGCCGGGGGGAGGAGCCATTTTGATAAAGTCCTCCAGAAACTGCTGAACGCCGAAATTGGTCATCGCGCTGCCGAAAAACATAGGCGTCAAAGTCCCGTCGAGAACGCGTCGGAGGTCAAACGCCTCGCCCGCTTCATCGAGCAGGGCGATATCATCCCGCAGGGCTGCTGCCGCTTTTGCTCCGATCACGCCGTCCAGCGCCGGATCGGCAATATCAATCTGTTGGGAGGCAAGCTTCTGCGTGCCGTGGCTTCCGGAGGATTGAAACAGCTCCAAGCGCCTCAGCGGGCGGTTGTATACGCCTTTAAACTCGCCGTTCACCCCAACCGGCCATGTCATCGGATAGGAGCTGATGCCGAGCGTTTTTTCCAGCTCGTCTTGCAAATCAAACGGGTTTTTGCAGACGCGGTCCATCTTGTTCACGAAAGTAAAAATCGGAATTCCGCGCTTTTTGCAAACATGGAACAGCTTTTTCGTCTGTTCCTCCACGCCCTTTGCGCCGTCGAGCAGCATCACGGCGCTGTCGGCAGCGATCAGGGTGCGGTATGCGTCCTCGCTGAAATCCTGATGTCCCGGTGTGTCTAAAATGTTGATGCGAAAGCCCTCATAGTCGAAATTCATCACACTTGAGGTGACGGAGATGCCGCGCTGTTTTTCGATCTCCATCCAGTCGGAAACGGCATAACGGGCTTTCCTGCCTTTGACAGTGCCCGCCTCTCTGATCGCGCCGCCGTATAATAAAAGTTTTTCGGTCAGGGTGGTTTTCCCCGCGTCGGGGTGGGAGATGATGGCAAACGTTCTTCGCCGCGTAATTTCCTGTTGTCTGTTTAACACTTGGGTCATATTCTCCTTGCAACGAAGTGATTTTATGATTAGGAATGCCGAAGCATTTGAATGCCAGAGCATTTGAATGCCGATCTCTGTCTTTCTCGGGATCGATAAAAAATGATGAAAAGAAAAATAACATAAAAACCAAGGGCGATTTAAGCCCGCAACGATATATTTTACCTCATGAGGCGGTTTTCGTCAATATCCGATTCAAATGTTATGGTTATTCAGATCGATTCGCGGGTTTAAAGCCCTTGCAATGAGGATTAACATGACAAATCATCAGTCCGATGGCCTTTTACGGGCGACGCGCCCGCACGGCGAGCAATCCGCACGACGGGAGCGGGTCGTTCCGCCCTACGACGCGGACGGCCAATGGCCGCCCCTACCGCGTGGCTTTTTCACAACCTAGGTCATTTGCCCTACAATAGGGATCAATTTACATCCCCCACAGCTCTAACAGCTT
This sequence comes from uncultured Eubacteriales bacterium, assembly GCA_964612155.1. Lineage (GTDB taxonomy): Bacteria > Bacillota > Clostridia > Oscillospirales > JAKOTC01 > DAOPZJ01. The sequence continues at coordinate 2,263 of CAZTDA010000288.1, forward strand.
GTCCTTGGAGCGCTTCGCCGCTTCTACCGGGCGGACTTCGACATTGACCCAAACATCCTCGGTCACAAACGGCTTGAACAGCGCAAAATCGACCATGCCGTTGCCGACAATCTGGTGCTGTCCGTCCGAATTCGCGTCATGGATGTGCATCTCGCGTAAAAATTGTTTATGTTGATTGAAAAACAGCAAATCGTCCTGAATCAGTACGCCGTTTTTGTACATTTTCCCCGTATCCAGTGTCAAAAAGAGCTTGCCCGTGTCGTTGATCAATTTCCGGACGGCGCTACGTGAGACCACGTTAAAGCCGAGGTTTTCCACGCAGATCAAAATATTGCCGCAGTGTTCGGTCAGCACTTTGAGATTTTCATATAACACCGACTCGTAATAAGCGATATGGGAGTCGTCGGATTTCTCGCCCGCCTTGCGAAAGCGGGGATAATCACCGGTGTGAAAAGTCATATGCCGCGCGTTGAGTATATTGGCCTTTTCAAGAAGCAGCTTGAATTGATCCAAAATCCCCTGCCGAATCAGCGGATAATCGCAAAACAAACCCACATTGTCGCCGGGAGAATGAAAGGTGATCGCAATCTCTTTTTCCTCGGCGTAAGCGCGGATGCGCGCAAGGTCGTCCGCCGTGAGAGCATCGAGAAAAAACTCCGGCACGCCCAAATCGAACTGCACGAAGTCGAACCCGTTGGCCTTAGCCGCGTCGATCCCGTCGAAATAATCCGTTGCATATACCGCATGATAGCCGGTTTTCATGTGTGTTTTTACCTCCGATTCTTAGTGAAAAGTGTACAGTGACATCCCCGAAAACAACATATAATTTCATTTTGCCGGGTCAGACGCTTCCTCGGCAAGCGATTTTGCCGCCAGGGCGACGCCGATTTCTAAGTACTCGCGCACATTCGGCGGGTATGTCCCTTTTACCGAGGCCTCGATGCTCATCACGCCGTCAAAACCGATATCGCGCAGCGCATGACAAAACGCGTTCCAATCGGTTACGCCCGTGTAAGGCAGCCAGTGCAGATCCTCGCGTCCGTTATTGTCGTGAACGTGCAGTGTGCAAAGGTACTCTTTCCCCAAAAGCCGCACGGCGTCGGAGGGCTGCCCGAATACGGCGCAGTGCCCGGTGTCAAGACAAACGCGCATAAAAGGGGAATCGATTTCTTTGACAAATTTCAAAATTTCCTCTGTCCGCGCAAGTGAGAGAGCGGGCATCGGTGTGTTCTCAAGGCAGAGGACAGTGCCGCTTTTACGCGCTTCCTGCGTCAGCAGCGTGTAAAATTGCAGATTGATCTCCCAAAGCTTCTCCGGCTCCGGATCGCTCTGCCAGCCGTAAGGCATCAAAGGGTGAATGACAAGGTATTTGCAGCCGAGCAGAGCGGCGCCGTAAAGCGACTTCGCCATCTCCTCAAACCGTTTTGCGCGGTCTTGCTCCGTTGTATCCTGCAGCGGGTAGCGCCAAGG
>CAZTDA010000289.1:0-3731 GCA_964612155.1 uncultured Eubacteriales bacterium
GCCTTGATGACCCCACATGGAACACCCTCGATTATGACGATTCGGACTGGCAAAACGCCCTATCCGACCCCAACCCGCCCGCGGGAATTTTACGCGAATGCCTTTGCGAACCCATCCGAGAATGCGCGGAGTTCTCTCCGAAAAACATTGTTAAACTCCCGAGCGGCGACTATTTATATGACTTCGGTCAAAACATGTCCGGCTATGTCCGCCTGACCGCTTGCCAAAAGAGCGGTGATAAACTGATCATCCGCTACGGCGAACAAGCCGATGAAAACGGCCTTGTGATGAACGGCATGCGCGAATTTTACCCGCACAGTGTGTTCGCCACCGACGAATTCATCTGCTCCGGCAAGCCCGCGACCCATAACCCCTTATTCACTTACCACGGCTTTCGCTATGTCACGGTCACGGGTCTCGAAAAGCCCGAAAATGCCAAGCTGACGGCGGTATTCGTCCATCAAAATGTCAAATTTGCCTCGAAATTTTCCTGTTCCGACCCTGCCTTGAACGCCCTGTTCAAACTCGGTCAAAACGCTACGCTGTCGAACCTGTTTTATATGCCCACCGACTGTCCGTCCCGTGAAAAACTCGGCTGGACGAATGACGCCGCCGCCTCCGCGGAGCAGTTTTTGCTCGATTTCTCCACCGAGAAGCTGCTCAAAAAGTGGCTGCAGGACATCCTCGATGCGCAGCACCCCGACGGCTCTCTGCCCGGCATCATCCCGACCGGCGGTTGGGGCTATGAGTGGGGCAGCGGCCCGCTTTCGGGTTCGGTGCTGTTCGAAATCCCAACTCGACTCTATCAAATACGCGGTGACAAGCAACCCTTGATCGACTGCCTGCCCGCATTTGAAAAATACCTCGCTTTCAATGAGAGCAAGTTCAACACCGATGCTCTCATCGCTTATGGCCTTTGCGACTGGGCGGGCCCCTATGAGACCCTCGAGGCCTCCCCGACACCGATTGAACTGACCGATTCCGCAATGCTCGTCGGCTTTTACGACACCGCCGCCCTCGCCGCCCAACTGGCGGGAACGCCCGCCGACTTTGCCCAAAAGGCCGCCGCTCTGCGTGAACGCATCAAAGCAAAATATATCAAAGACGGCCTTTGCACCGTCGACGAGCAGACCGCAATCGCCATGCTGGTCTATTATGAGATCTATGACGACCTCGCCCCGCTCGCCAATCAGCTTGCCGAGGCGATTGAAAAACGCGATTTTCACCATTGGTGCGGCATGGTCGGCTTGCGTCGGCTCTATCCCGCGCTCGACAAATGCGGCCTCTCGGAATACGGCCTTAAAATTTTGCTCTCCGAGGGCTATCCGTCCTACACCGATTGGCTCAAGCGCGGCGCAACAACTCTTTGTGAGACCTGGCAGACGGGCAACTCCCAAAACCACCATATGTATTCCTCATTTATGGCGTGGCTGATTAAAAGTGTCGCGGGAATCACCCCCGCCGAACCCGGCTTTACCAAGGTGCGCATCCAACCGCTCGCCTTCGGCGAGCTCACCCGCTGCGACTGCGAACTCGACACGGTCAAAGGAAAAATCACCGTCCATTGGAAACGCAAAAACGGCGAACTGACGCTGAATTACACCGTCCCCGACGGCGTTGAAGTCATTGAGTAGTTAAATTTGATTTATTTATCGTTTTTATTAACCCGTCCGTAATCAATAGCATTCTTCGGGCAGATCAATGTGCAATTTTCGCATTGGTGACAAAGTTTTGTATTAATTGCGGCTTTTTTATTTTGTGCCGATACCACAATGGCTTTGGACGGACATGTCGTTTCACACAGTTTGCAGCCGACACACCGATCGGTATGGACCTTTTTTGATAAGAACGAAAATTTCCCCGCAAGTTTTTGCAATACGCCGAAAGGACACAGAAGATTGTGAAAAACTTCCGGTTTATACCGCAGCGTCACGAGTACGGAAATCGCCAGCCAGATCAACAGAATCGGCAGATTCTTATGTAAAACTTTTTGAGACAGCACCATAACGGCAACAGTCACAACAAGGAATACCCAGGCAAACAGATCGGTTTTCAACCACTTGGGCGTTTTATCCGTTTGAATCCCAAGCTTTTTTGACAGCCAGTGAGTTGGAATCATCAACGTATTCATGGGACAAACATAACCGCAGTAGATCCTGCCGAAAAAAATCGCCGCTGCCAAGCTGACACCGAACAGCGCGAGCCATAAAAACATTTTGCCTGTGATGACGAGAAATAAGAACAAAGCCAAAAACAGCACCCTGATAATAGCAGCCAAAATCCTCATAGATATCCTCCTTCAATCCGGCACCTGTTTGCCGGGGCATCGGTCTACCGTTGCCAAGAACACATGATATCATTATAATAAAAAGCAAGGCGTTACCAAGGTAACACTTCGGGAGGATTATATGCAACATGAAAAATTGCTGAATCATTCATCCCTGCTGAGGAGTTTATCTTTAAAAGAAATTCAATTTTATCTCGACAACGGACAGTTCCGGTTTATCTCTTACGGCAAAAACACCGTCATCCATCTTGAAAATGAATTATGCACCGGGTTGGAAGTCATCCTTTCCGGTAAAATTGCCGTGGAGAGAATCGATGAATCCGGCGGATTGCTGACAATCGCAGAGTTCTCGCAAGGAGATTTGCTCGGGGGGAATCTGTTATTTTCCAAGCACGGAAATTATCCCATGACCGTGACCGCCATGCAGTCCGGAGTGATTCTTAAAATCGACAAGCAGACCCTGCTGCATTTGTTTACAACCCATCCCGATGTCTTGCTGTCATTTCTGGAATATGTCTCCGATCACGCTTTTATCTTGGGAGACACGATCAAGCGTTATGTCAATAAGACCTTAAGGGAGAGCTTGATCGGCTTTTTAACAGACGAAAGCAAGAAGCAGGGTTCCAACCGCGTGCTGCTGCACATGACCAAAAAATCATTGGCAGATAAGTTCGGCGTTCAGCGAACCTCTCTTTCAAGAGAGCTGGCCAAAATGAAGCAGGATGGACTGGTCCTATATGATCAATATTCGATAACGCTTCTTTAAATAAAGCCCTGACAATCATACTCGAAAGTGCTGATCACCACAACTTGTTTTCATGCGGACATCTTTGATCCCTTTTCGCCGCTCTTGCCTGCACATAACACCCGCATTTGCGGCAGATGCCGTCCCACAGGCAGTCGCATTGCGCACAAATCGCCAGCCGCTTTTCCACCGTTTTTTCATCGGCTTTCATTTCCGGCGGCAGTGCGGCGAGATAAGCGGCAACCGTTTCGTAAAGCGGCTCGCCGTCCTTTAACAGACACCGGCAGGGCATTATTAAAACTTCACCGAAACGACGCTGCAAGGCGGCAGCGTGATCTTCAGCCCGCCATGCACAACTTTTACGCCGTCAAACGGCTTGATATTGACCTGTTCGGGCTTGTCGAAATCGTTATAAGCCAGCCGATCGGCAGAAATAATCTCGGCTTTGACCGCTTTGACCTCATTCCCGACCACCGTCGCATCAAATTCATAACTCTTGTCCAAGGACGCGTTGGAGATTGTCAAAAACACCTCGCCGTTTTCTTTGACGGAGGCAGTGTGTGAGATATTGTCATTCTCATTTTCGGCGAACGATCCGAGCAGCGTGCTTCCCATATGCCCGGTATACAGCTTAAACGCATAAAACGTCGGCGTCTTGACCATCCGCTCGCCCTCGGTCAGCACCACCGATTGCAGCAC
>CAZTDA010000290.1:0-3712 GCA_964612155.1 uncultured Eubacteriales bacterium
AAAATTCTTTCGGTTACCATGTTTGTCCTTGCGATCGCAATCAATATTTTTATCAATGTCACCAACACCGATCAAGCAACCTCCAGCCAAACCAGCAGCGTTTCTTCCGCCAGCGGGGCCTCCCAAATCACCTCGCTCGAATCCATGCTGAGCACCGTGTTTAATTCCTCCCAGACCTCCTCGGTCGCGGCTTCCGCCGAGTCATCGGTTGCAACCTCGGTCGAAAGTTCTGTTGCGAGTTCCGTTGTAACAAGCTCGACAGCTTCCACTGCCAGCCAGGGTTAATTAATTCGTAAATGAGTACCGCCGCAGCGGCAGGCCGCTGCGGCGGTTTTCAAATCAAATCCGATTTTATAACTCACAAAATGATACGCCTTTGTAATAGGTTTTCAAAATATCCGAATAACTCTTTCCCGCCCGCGCCAACGCCCCCGCACCGTATTGGCTCATCCCCACGCCGTGGCCCCAGCCCTTGACCGTAAAGGTAAAGTTGCTGCTTTTATAGGCCACTTCAAAGCATGCCGAGCGCAAACCGAACATCTCGCGCAATTGCGCTCCTGTCAGGGCCTGTTCTCCGATTTTAGCAGCACTGACATATCCGGCGGGCGTCCGCAAAAGTTCCGAGAACCATTTTTTCGTATCTGAGGGAAGAGCGCAACCCGCCGCTTTTAAGATCTTTTCCGTCTCATCCCGGGTCAGAATGACTTTTGATAAAAAGTCCGGCGACTGCTCGTCCTCTGCGCTGTCAACCCCCACCAGATACGGCGAATACGCGCCCCAGATGTTTTGGGCGCTTTCGGTCATACCGCAGCTGATGGCGTGATAAGTAGCCACAATCGGCTCACCCTCATAAACCATAATCAAGTCGCCCACTTCTTTTATCAATTCGTCAAGATGGGCGATCCGCTCCTCCCAGTCGTCGGGATACAGTTTTTTTATCCCTTCGTCGTTAATATACGACTGCCCCACCGCCGGGTCATCGGAGATATCGGCTCCGCCCAGCGAAGCCGTCGGTGTACTGCGCTCGCGGATTTTATAGCTCACCGCATAGGTGTGCGCCGCAATGATCTGGGCTTTCAATGCCTCGTCCGAATATTCCAGCGGCATCTCGGCAGCCACCGCACCGCGCAAGTATTCATATACCGAAACTTTTACCACTTCCCCGGTACCCGACAAAAAAACTTTGTATTCCGATTCGCTGCTTTCATCTGTCAAGGTGCTTTGTGACCCGTAATCGGCATATATCGCCGCAAAAAACTGTGACATTGTGGGGATTTCCGACGCTGTCGTGACCTCGGAAGTCAAAGGGGTGCTTGATGTCTCGGACGGCTCGGTCAATCTCGATGCCGCCTGTGCCAATAACGGCGCCGCAATCAAGCAAACCACCGCAAAAGCGATCCCGGTTTTTAACTTACTCATCTTCTGTCCATCCTCTCGCGACATAGCGCCTGTATTCGTGAATCAATACAGGAACAAATAACTGATAATAAAGATATTCGGAACCTGTCCGCCGTATGCGTGGGGCTCCGGCATGAAAGGGGATCCTCGGCTTGAAAAAGAACACCGTGACATTTGCCGCCTGCATTATCTTTTCCGCCGTTTTAACGGCCGTGAACACTTATGCCGCGAAAGGCAGCACTGCCATTTTACGTGATTGTCTGGGGTATGCCTATGCGGTGATTGCCATCGCGGCGATGTTATGGCTGTATATCTCCGGCAAGAAACGCGCCAAACCGGAACCGGGTAAATTGATTGCGGCTGATTGGTCGTATTTTTATTTAGGTGTTTCCGTGCTGGTCGTCTCGGTCAGTTCGTTTATCGGCATCTTCCCCGAATACAACAAGAATTTATACATGCTTGCCACCGCTCTTCATGGTCCATTTTTAATGACGCGTATGATTTTTTCCGGTATCGGCGTTATCACAGGCCCCTTGCTGCTTGCGGCGGGAGCTGTTCGCGGTACAAGATTTAAAAATTTATCCACCGCGCTTGCGGCTGTTTGGAGTTTTGCCTATCTGGTCTCGGAATGCACCTTTTTCATTCCGCTGCCCGACATCTCGCTCTACCTGCCCCGGCTGGGAACCGCGGTTTTTGCGACACTTGCGTTTTGTTATATCACAATGGCCGGGAGAGTCGGCTTGCCGAAAAACGCGGCCGGGCTGCGCAGCTGCGGCGGAATGGTCGTGATCTTTTCGATATCGGACATGGTCTTTTGGCTTGTTTATCATATGAATGTTTTCCACGAAATGCTGCTTTCCAGTTTCTTGTTCGCGGCTCTGTTTGGCATATATTTCATTTGGCTCTCACTGACACTCGACCGCAGATTCGTTTTTTCACAGCCGTCGGAGGTGGCGGACGATGAAATATGAGATCACGGGGTATACAGGCGGTCATGACTTTTTAAAACCCTTCTTCGTACATATTCAAGAGGCCGGGGCGCTTTCGATGAAGGTGCTCTTTTTCCTGCTTACGGAGGGCGGTTTTCAATCCGAGACACTGTCCGAACAGCTCGGATGCGGCGAAAAAGAAGTCCGCGACGCGTTGGCGTATTGGGTTGACTGCGGCCTGTTTTCGCGCTGCGGCGGCAAACTCGCCTTTGCATTAAGCACACCGGCTGTTGTGCCGGCCAAAAGGCCGATGCCCGCCAGTGTCGCCGCGGTTCCGGTGATGACCTCGGACGAGGCCGCACGGCGGTTAAAAGACAATGAAGAATTAAAGTTTTTAATCGAGCAGATGCAGCGCTGCTTCGGTCGTCTGCTGACACAGAACGAAATTTCTCAGACCATCTCGGTCTGCGACTATTCGGGTCTTCCCATCGATATTATGATCTTGCTCGTCGGCTATTGCGTCTCGGTCGGAAAAACCTCGATGGCCTACATCAAAAAAGTCGCGATGGATTGGGGTGAGCGCGGCATCGTGACCCAACAGCAGGCCGACGAACAACTCAAAGCTCTGGCCTCACAATCCCGTTCCGATGAGATCGTGACCAAAGCACTCGACATCACCGGAAGAAATCTGGTAGCACGCGAGCGCGAATACGCCAATGATTGGGTGGCGGTGCTCGGATTCGACGGTGAGATGCTCGCCGAGGCCTACTCCCAATGTGCGCTGGCAACCGGAAAACGCGATTTTAGATATATTGATAAAATTTTACATACCTGGAGCGAAAACAGCATCGATACCCTTGAACAGGCCAAAACTTTTAAACAGAACCGTTTTTCAAAGACCTCCCGCAAGAAAACAGACGACGAGGCAAACGACGAATTTTTGAAAAACGCCTTGTCTATTAAGGATGTTTGATGTAAAATAACATACGGGGGTGCGGTCGATGAACGAGGAGATCCTGCGAAAAGCGGCGGACGAACTCGCTGCCGTCCGCGAACGGAATTTGCGTGAACAGCAGCGGCGTTTTGAGGAATGCCGCCGTTTGAATTCGCGTATTTTTGATATCTCCGCCGAAAATACCAAACTCGCCGCAGCCATTGTGCGCATTGTGCTCTCGGGCAATACCGAACATCTCCCCCACCTGCAAAAACACTCTTTAAATCTGCGTGAAGAGCAGATGCGAATTTTAAAATCACTCGGTAAACCGGAGAACTGGCTGGACCCGATCTATTCCTGTACCGTCTGCAAGGACACCGGCATCACCGACGGAAAGCGCTGCGAGTGTGTGAAAAAGCTGGTCGCCGAAATCAACACCCGTTCGTTAAAC
>CAZTDA010000291.1:0-3679 GCA_964612155.1 uncultured Eubacteriales bacterium
TTTAACATTTCCGTCGTTTCTTTTCAATCAGGGAAAATTACGATTGCAAATTTTCGGAGATTATGATAAAATATGCATGTGGGTGTGATTTTTTTGCACCTCAATTCTTTTTCGGAGGTGGTAATTTGCGCAAAGTTGCGATTGTAATGGGCAGTGACTCCGATCTGCCCGTCGTCCAAAAAGCCGCCGACTGTCTTGCGCGGTTCGGCATACCCTATGAAATGAGGGTGTTGTCGGCTCACAGAACCCCCGTTGAAGTCACGCAATATGTCTCCTCGGCAGACGAAAACGGCATCGGTGTCTTTATCGCCGCAGCCGGAAAAGCCGCTCACCTCGCAGGTGCCGTCGCCGCCCAGACCGTTCTGCCCGTCATCGGCATCCCGATCAAGTCGTCCACGCTCGACGGACTCGACGCGCTGCTTTCAACAGTACAGATGCCCTCCGGCATCCCGGTCGCCACTGTCGCCATCGACGGAGCCGAAAACGCCGCCCTGCTGGCAGTGCAGATTCTCGCCGTATCCGATAAAGAACTGTCCAAAAAGCTGGCCGACTATAAAATTGAAATGCGCAAATCCGTCCTTTTAAAGGACGCTTCCATAAACCAAAAATAGCTCTGCTCTCAGGGCTATTTCCTTTTTTATCATTTTATCAAGGAGAACGCTATGTTCGGTGACATCCACGAGGAATGCGGCGTATTCGGCATCTGCTCCACCGAGACCTTTAACGCCTCGGCAGCGGCTTATTACGCGCTTTATGCCCTGCAGCATCGGGGTCAGGAGGCCTGCGGCATTGCTGTCAATGACGACGGCATTGTCACATCTCATGCGGATATGGGTCTTGTCAACGAGGTGTTCACCAAAGAGGTCTTAAAGCGGCTCGACAACGGGCAGATGGCGGTCGGCCATGTGCGCTATTCGATGAACGGAAGCGCCAACCGTACCAATCTTCAGCCGCTGGTTGTGCGCCATGTCAAGGGGCCGATGGTCGTCGCTCATAATGGCAATATCACCAATGCCGCCGCGCTGCGTGAGAAATTCGAGCGTGAGGGTGCGATTTTCCGCTCCTCTTCCGACACAGAGGTCATTGCTTATGTGATCACCAAAAACCGCCTTTCCTCTCCCAGCATCGAAGCCGCAATCGAAAAAGCCATGGACGAACTGGAAGGCGCTTATTCGATGGTCATCATGTCGGCACGCAAACTGATCGCTGCCCGCGATCCGCATGGATTTCGTCCGCTTTCACTCGGAAAGACCTCCGACGGCAGTTATCTTTTTGCCTCTGAGACCTGCGCGTTCGAGACCTTGGGCGCAAAATTCGTCCGCGACATCGCCCCGGGTGAAATCGTCGCCATCGAAAATGGCAACTTGTGCTCCATCACGACGCACTGCGGTCAAAAACCCGCTTTATGCGTATTCGAATACATCTACTTCGCCCGTCCCGATTCGGTGATCGAGGGCACCAATGTTCACATGGCCCGTCAGCGCGCAGGGCAGTTTTTGGCGCAGGAAAATCCGATTGAGGCCGACGTTGTAATCGGTGTTCCGGATTCCGGGCTTGACGCCGCCATCGGATATGCTAAAGAGTCGGGCATCCCCTACGGGGTGGGATTCGTCAAAAATCGCTATATCGGACGCTCGTTCATTCAACCGACACAGGCGCTGCGCGAGGCCTCCGTGCACATCAAATTAAACCCGGTCGCCACAACCGTCGCGGGAAAACGCGTGGTCATGGTCGACGACTCGATTGTGCGCGGCACAACCAGTGCCAAAATTGTCAAGATGCTGCGTGAAGCGGGCGCAAAAGAGGTTCATATGCGGGTCTCTTGCCCGCCGTTTGTCAGCCCTTGTTATTTCGGCACCGACATTGACGACAAGGATAAACTGATTGCCTGCCGCATGACAGTGGATGAAATTGCAAAGAGTATCGGGGTTGACTCACTGGGATATTTGTCAGTCGCGCATATCCATCAACTCGCCAAAGAATCTTGCAGCGGATGCTGCACCGGCTGTTTTACGGGCAGTTATCCGGTGAAAGTCCCGGAGGAGATCAAGCCGGACAAGTTTGAAATCAAATTCAGCGAGAGCGAAAAAGCCAAACGCACTCAAGCGAAAAAATACGAGGAATAATGTAAAGGAGTCGTTTTTATGAACGAAAGCTACAAAGCGTCCGGCGTAGATGTCGAGGCCGGTTACGAGGCCGTCCGCTTGATGCGGCAACATGTCGCAAAGACCCTGACCTCCGGCGTCGTGGGTGACATCGGCGGGTTCGGCGGGCTGTTTGCACCCGATCTTTCAGGCATGAAAGAGCCGATTTTGGTCAGCGGCACCGACGGCGTAGGCACCAAATTGAAAATTGCCTTTACGATGGACAAGCATCACACGGTCGGCATCGACTGCGTGGCGATGTGCGTCAACGATGTCATCTGCTCCGGCGCAAAACCGTTGTTTTTCCTCGACTATATCGCGCTCGGCAAAAACGAGCCCGAGCGCGTTGCAACTGTCGTCAAGGGCGTTTGCGACGGCTGCGTGCAGGCCGGATGCGCTTTGGTCGGCGGGGAGACCGCCGAAATGCCCGGTTTTTATCCGGCGGATGAATATGATCTGGCCGGTTTTTCGGTGGGCATCGTCGATCGGCAAAAAGTTATCGAAGGGCAGAAGCTGATTCAACCCGGCGATGCGCTGGTAGCGTTCGCCTCTTCCGGCGTACACTCCAACGGTTTTTCGCTCGTGCGCAAAATCTTTAAAATCACCCCGGAAGTACTTTCACAGCAGGTGGGCGAATTAAACTGCACCCTCGGCGAAGCCCTGCTGACCCCGACCAAAATCTATGTCAAACCGCTGTTGGCGCTCGCCGAAAAATTCCCCTTGCACGGCGTTTCACACATCACCGGCGGCGGTTTTTATGACAATATCCCGCGCATGCTGCCCAAGACCTGCGACGCGGTCATCGAGAAAAATAAAGTCCGTGTTCTGCCGATTTTCAACTTGCTGCGTCAGACCGGCAACATCCCCGAATACGATATGTTCAACACCTACAACATGGGTGTGGGCATGTTGATTGCCCTGCCGTCCGAATACGCCGACGAAGCCGTTTCGCTTGCCAAGTCGATGGGACAGGACGCCTACATCGTCGGCGAAGTCAAAGCCGGTTCGGGCGATGTAAAATTGGTATGAAGATTAAGATTAAAAAGATTTCGGTCTTCTCCTCCCATAACGGCTCCGACCTTCAGGCGATTATCGACGGTTGCAAAGCGGGCAAGATTGACGCGGCGGTCTGCTGTGTGTTCAGCAACAATCCCGATGCGTTTTCGCTGCAGCGGGCGAAGGACGCGGGAATCGACGCTTACTGCGTCAACACTTCACTGTATCCCGACGCGGACGAACTCGACCGGGTGACGCTGGATATCTTGCAAAAACATGATACCGATTTGATTTTTTTAGCGGGTTATTTAAAAAAGATCGGGGAACCGATTTTAAGGGCCTTTCATAACCGCATTTTCAATATTCACCCGGCGCTGCTGCCGAAATACGGCGGCAAGGGCATGTATGGCATCAACGTGCATAAAGCAGTGATCGAGGCGAAAGAACCCTTCAGCGGCGTGACGATTCATCGGGTGAACGCCGAATATGACAGCTAAGGAAAGCGGTGTGGCAAAATTTTCATGATATCAGTAATGGAT
>CAZTDA010000292.1:0-3677 GCA_964612155.1 uncultured Eubacteriales bacterium
CCCGCTGTGGTTTATGACCAAACGCCCCAAGAATATCGCACGCGGTGATACCACGCGCCGCAAATTTTTTATTCCGCCGTTGCGTCCGTTTGAGAAGCAAAACGATCGGGAGGACGGCACAAAATGAAAAAACGCATTCGCGCGGCAATTGCCGTCGTATTGATGATCTCTGTTGCTTTGATGCTGTCCGGCTGCTGGGATCAGCAGGAATTGGACGAGGTCTTTATCGTCACGGGTCTCGCGCTGGATAAGAATCCCGACCCCGCCTTAATCGACCTTACCATTCAGGTCGGAAAGCCCAAGCCCAAATCCTCCGATTCGGGCGGTTCTTCACAAGACCCGTTCATCATCATCAAAGTCACCGAACCCTCTGTGCAAGAGGGATTGAAAATGGCCAATGAGGACTCCAGCCGCTTTCTGCTGCTGCAGCACAATCAGGTGATTTTGTTCGGAACCGAATTTGCCGAGGCCGGTGTGCGCGATAAAATCGATCTGTTCGTCAGGGACCAGGAAATGCGCATGGAAATGCTGATTCTGGTCATCGACGGCCGCGCCGAAAAAGCGCTGACAGTCAAAACCGACCAAGAGGAAACCACGGGTGTTTATTTATCTCGCCTGATTAAAGACATGAAGGGCATGTCCCCCTACGGCGCAGTGCGTTTATTTGATTTTATCTCCCGCCTGCAGGATGCGACAACTTCCACAGTGGTTCCTTATATCCATATCAGCGAAGAAAACGGAAAGCCCAGTATTACGATTAACGGCATGGCCGTTTTCAAAGATGACAGAATGATTGGGCATTTCACCGACCGTGAAGCGCTCGGCTTTTTGTATGCGATGGGAGACGTGAAGCAGAGCGGCGTTGCCGCCGAAACCGAAATCGGCAGAGCGGTCTTTGACATTCAAAAACTTGATGTCAAACGAAAAGTGACCATCCGCCCGGACGGCGGTGTAAAAGTAACGCTCTCGGCAAACGGGGTTCTGCGCCTGAGCCAGTTGTCGGGCTTTTACGGCATGCAGCCCGTGGAAATCATGACGTATCTGAAAGATATGGCGCAAACCCAAATTCAAAATCAAATCTATCAAACTTTTGATATATCCCGGGCGATGAATGCGGATATCTACGGGTTCGGCGCTTCGGTCTATCAGCATTATCCAAAAATTTGGCCGGATATGGTCAGGGATTGGGACACTTACTATCAAGATATTGACCTCGAAGTGCAAGTAAACGTGCGCATTCCCCAAACCGGCAAAATCGTCAAATCACTCGAAATGGATGTGACCTCCTATGCAAATTAACATTGACAAGGGTCGTATTTCGGGCACGCAGCTCATGTTTTCAATTGCCTGTTTCGTTCAGGCCTCCTCTCTGCTGACCGCATTTCTCACCCCCGTCACCCTGCAGGACTCCTGGATCGTCATCCTGTTCGGCATCATCGCATGCCTTCCGCTGATGTGGCTATATCGGGAGTTGATGGTGCTGTTCCCCGGCAAAAACCTCATCGAGATTTTACAGCAAACCTTCGGGACGGTCTTGGGAAAGATCGTCGGTGTCGGTTATTTCTGGTTTTTTATCACCTTGTTTACCCTCAACTTGACCGACATGGGCGAATTCACGGTTCTAACCATTATGGACGAAACACCGGGCTATGTCTTGACCATTCTATGTCTTCTCATCAGCTCCGTTGCGGTGTGCGGCGGCATCAAACTGGTCACTCGCTACAGCATGATGTTTTATATCATCGCGGTTTTGATTTTAATCATATCGCTCTTTTTAATGTCCAGCCAAATGAAATCTCAAAACTTTCTTCCGTTTCTCAATATGCCGGCTAAAAAATATATACAGGGCACACATATTATCTCCACGATACCGTTCGGAGAAGTCGTGGTCTTTTTTATGATTTTCCCATCCGCAAAGCTCGAACGAAAGCAAACCGCGAAATTTTTGTTTTCCGGATTCTTACTGGGCGCAGTCACCGTGTTTGCGGTTGTGGCCGGGGACATTGCCGTGCTGGGCAATACGCTCGGTTTATTCACCTTGCCGCATCTGATCTCCCTTCGATTGGTCAATCTCGGATCAGCGCTCAGCCGAATGGAAATTTTATTTGCCATCGTGTTGATTCTGCTGTTGTTTTTCAAAATCTCGATGCTGTTTTATGCCACCACCCTTACAGCGGCGCAGTTATTCAGAGTCAAATCCTATCGCCATATTGTGTTAATCACGGGTGCGTTTGCCATCGCTTACGGCTTCACCCTTTATCCCGATCCCGCTGTGCACAATGCCTCCGCGCAGGAGATTGTCCCCGCTGTCTGGTCGCTGTTTGAAATTGTGATCCCGCTCCTCTTGTTCATCGTCGCAAAAATCAGACAACCAAAACAAAAAAAGGCGGAGAACTGATATGTGGACGATTCTACTCGTTTTTGCAGCAATCGCATTTGTCAGTTTAATCCCGATCATCCGGGAGCGCTCATGGGCACAGCTGGCTGCGTTCATCGCCCTGTTTATCCCGGCGCTGACCCTTGCGCTGTTGCAAAAATTCAATGTCACAATTCCCAGTATCATTAAAATTTTAGGCGATTTCGTAAAAATGATCGGGTTGAGTTATTGACATCATCCGCTTATTAAGCGTAAAGTGTAAAATTTAAAACGTAAAGTGACAAACCCATTGAACTTGGAGGGCTTGTCACTCTTGCTTTTAGGATTTTTACTTTTTCGCCTATCGAATATTTCGCTTTGCACTTGGCGGATACGGCGTTCGCCGCGTCGTCGACCTCCATATGCGTTAACTTAACATAGATATCATCATGGCACTGCATCAGTGCGAGTGATTTTCGGGACTATTCGCCCGCTCGGCGGGATGAAACGAACCGCGACGGTTCGATGCTTCCCGCCCTACAAGGAAAACGATGTTTTTTTCGCTCATTAGCGCTCTATATGCTTTAAGTTAACGCATATATTGTAGACCCCTACAAGGACGCGGGCGATTATGAATCGCCTCTACCGTTTACGGGGAATTCATTTTAAATTATTACTTTTTTTGAAAATGTGCTATAATCAACAGTATCACACTTGAATACGGGGAGTGAGCCGAATGTCCCAGCAAGAACTGGGTTGCTGCGGCGCTTATTGCAAAACCTGCAAGGTCTACCGCCAAAAATTGTGCGGCGGGTGTAAAATCGGATACGCCGAAAAGACCCGCGATCTTTCAAAAGCCAAATGCAAAATCAAAATTTGTTGTATTACAAAAGAATACAGCTCTTGTGCCGACTGTTCGGAATACGACAGCTGCCTTGTGATACAAGCGTTTCACAATCACGATGGGTATAAGTACGGCAAATATAAACAAGCCGTCGCCTACATACGAGACAACGGCTATGATGAGTTCTTTAAAATTGCCGACAACTGGTCAAACGCCTACGGGAAATATTGATTCTGATTATTTCCTGCATGCCTCGACGCACTCATATCCGTGATTCAAATATAACAGCAAATTATTGATGTACGCCTCGGACGGCTGCGGGTATTCCATAAAGCCCGCCGACGGGCACAAAATAAAGCGCCCGCTCGTGTTTCCGGCCTCGACACATGCACCAATCAACATTTTTAACTGTTCCGGCTCGGCCTGTATGATGTCTTGAATCTCGATATTGCCCTCCCAACCGATGCGGCTGCCGAA
>CAZTDA010000293.1:0-3672 GCA_964612155.1 uncultured Eubacteriales bacterium
CCCGCAATTCCCACGAGAGCCGCTCCTTGATAAATCATCAAGCCGCCCACGCCGATCAATAACCCTAAAAGACATAAAAACAGCTGCTCCAGCGCCAACATTGCGCCGGTTCTTTTTCTGGTTGTTCCGAGCACCCGCAAAATCGAGGCTTCTTTGGACGATTGAATCACGATGAGCCCGCAGATGAAACTGCCGATCAAAACCCCGGCAGCAACCACAGCGGGATATAACTTTTTCATCAGTGCGATGGTGTTAAGAATGTTATCAATCTTGCTAGTATCCATGACAAAATTAAGGTTGCCGCTGCCGATTTCCCCCTGATTGATTTGAAACATCTTCTCGATCGTACGACCGAATTCATGGGCGTGCAGCGGATCGGTCAGCGTAAATGACAGGAAGCCGTCGGGAATTTCTGCCCTGTAAATCTGCTGTGAATCCTTTGTTCCCGGCGAAAATACCGCTTTATCATAATTCCCCAAAGATGATGTAACTTCGCCGACAATCGTATAATACAATCCTTGCGCGTCATAACCAACTTTAATAACCGCTTGATGCGCTTTAATGACCTCTTCGTCCGTGCTCGTGTCGTTTGGGTTTTTTGCCCGGTAATGCGTGAGAAATGAGGTCTGCAAATCACCCAAAGCCGATTCGGAAGTGATATGAAGTTGATCCCCCAACTTAAGATTGAATGTCTTTAAAAACGCGCTGCCCACAATACAGACCGGATTTAAGCTGTTTAAACAGGAGATGTCATACCCCTCTATAAAAGTGATCTGGGGCTGTTTATTTGTGAAACGGGCGATATCATTGGTCATGATCAGCGTTCCCGATACCGTATTAAACGCGACTGTATCTTGGTATTCGTAATAGATATTCTCAACCGAATTGTTTTTGCGGAACTTCTCAACATTGGTCAATTGCAGTCCGCCGACCAATTTTGCCTCCACGACGGTGTTATTGCCAAGTTCCACTTGGGCGTTTTGTGAGAGCGCAAACTGGCCGAAAGCTCCGAGCAACAGCGCCGGGAGCAGTAAAGACAACAGCGATTTCCCGATCGATCTTCGCATATGTCTGGTTATGTAACGCAGTACATGTCCACTGTTCTTTTTTACCGGTTTTGGCAGTTCAACATTTACAAGGATAACTTTATAATCAACCGTTTGGATTTGCGCCCCAATATCGCTTGTTTTCGGTATTTTCAGAATCTTTTTCTTACCCGTTTGGTTTTCTTGAAGCAATCTCAGCGGCGGAATTGATGCCGCTTTTTTAAGGCCTACAACCGCGAAAGCCAGCACCAGCAGCAGCTCTCCCACGATACACCCGATCATCAACCACGGCGGTAAAGAGGCGTCGACGGTGTAATCATCGATGAGCGAAAGCGCGTTATTACGTGCAACTGTAAGAACCGTATAACCCCATGCCGCACCGCTTCCCGCAAGCACGGCGGCTATTGACAAAACCATCAGAGGTAAAATCAGCGCCTTTGCAGAAGCGGCTCGGGGTGTGCCGAGGGCTCGCATAATGGCATACTCTTTCTTTTTGCGCACGATGAACAAGAAGACGATAAACCCGGTGGCGGCGATCATAGCAGCCGAGAGACCCGCGATAGCGATTAATGAGAGTTGTTTGGATGTCTCGAACGCCTCAACGACGCTCGGCCATCCGTCGTTGTCAAAGATCAATTTCAATCCGAGGTTTTCGAATTCGGCGGGAGCTGTTTTTTCAAATTCGAGGATGTCCCGGGCGTTCACCGTAAAACTGAACTCCGCCGGTGAATACACATGATCGGTCAGGGTACTTTCATCTACCGGCAACAAAAATTTAGGAACGAAAACCGTGTTGACGGAATAACTCCAATGCGGCTCATTCAGCTGTCCGTTTATGCCGTCGGTATCTATATAAATTCCGACAATTTCAAGCTCAACCGTTTTTACAGCGGGAGAATACCGACTGGGTACGTATGCCACCGCTCCGAGTCCTTTATACTGTTCAAACAGTTCCGTTCCCAACCTCAGGGTCATTTTATCTCCGACGACAAGGTTGTTTGCTTTGGCAAAATCAGTGCTGATCACACAGACGTTTGACCCGTTTGCATTGTCCGTTTCATTTAACATACGCCCGCTTTGAATCATCATTTTATTTTGGGCAAACCGCATAATGGAGGACATATCATCGGTATAAAGGACATCGAGGGTGTGGAGGTCGGCGTTGATCATGTCGATGTATTCGCGCAGATCGGTGCATTCATTTGTGTTCAACGTCTCTTCTACCGAACCCTCAATGCGTTGAAAATCACTAAAGGAATACACAGAGTTAGCGGCGGCGTCACCATATACAACGAAAATGTAACTGTCTCCGATGGTTAATTTCTCAAGGTAGTCGGTGTTATCTTGAGTGGTTTCAATAGGACTAAGAGATAATATATAGCCGAGCATTCCTCCGGGTCCTTTTTCGGCATTGTAATTGACCTGTTTGACAGTAAATATTTTGGCATTGATTGAAATCTGTCCCGGCGAGACACGTGAAGGAGCACCCGCCAAAAGTTTATAATCATCAAGTATTAATCTGATTGTTGCAATATCATCTGAATTATATGACCGATTATATATAATATCGGAAACAGTACCCTCAATCACAAATGAATTGCTGTATTTACCCCATCCCGAACCTTCTTCCAGACGAAAATACTGGTCAGATACACCCGCAGTCATATATCGGACATCGGTATTCTCAATATACGGAAGTTTTGAGATGGCTTGAACTTGCTCTTGTGTCAACGGTTGGTAACGCAAGTTATTGAGTAAATATTTTTGATCCTCTTTGGGATAATTTTTTATATAGCGTGAATCTGCATATATGTAAAACGGATACGATATATCCGGATATGACTCAGTAGCCGGTGTTATCTCCGCAGCACCAAAGCCTTTATATGAATTGGCAGCTTTATCAAGTTCGCGATTTAAAATAGCGTATTCTGCAACCCGCGAAAAGAGCGCAAAAGTCACCGCCGCCAGTAATAAAAAGGTCAGCAGTGTTTTAAATGGTGTGCGAAATAATGTTTTAATTGACAACAACGGTCTCATCTTTTTTACTTCCACTAATGTTCCGGTTTTGTTTATAATACACGGGAATGTGAATCAAGAATATATGATATACCACATTTTGTCAATATATTTGTTAATTTTTTATTCTTACCGTATAGAAAAGAAACCGCGGCAAGTTCAATTGCCGCGGTTCCAAGTTTTAAATCAAACCGTTCTTTCGCGCGAAAATGTAGGTTCCGATGCTGACTGCCGAAGCCAAATTGAACGAGTCGATCCGGTCGGTCAGCGGGATTTTGACGCTGTGACCGAGTTGCCGAAACCGCACGTCCAGTCCTGTCGCTTCGTTGCCGAATACCAGCGAAAATAGGCCACAGGGCGGCGCTTCCTCGGGGGTATATTCGCCGTTTAGCATATACGGAAATAGGGTGTGGTTCGGATGGGTTTTGGCGTACTCGTCGAAACTTTGAAATGACGCATGCCGGATGTGAAACAGTGCGCCCATGGAAGCCCGCACCGCCTTGGGATTCCAGATGTCGGCGGCGGGTTCGATTACGGCCAGATTTTTGATGCTCAAACCGATAATTGTTCGGATGATCGTGCCCAGATTGCCCATATCCGACGGATTGAC
>CAZTDA010000294.1:0-3671 GCA_964612155.1 uncultured Eubacteriales bacterium
GACCTTCATCGCATCGGAGCAGGCGATCACGGTGCCCCCCCGGTCAATGATGCCGATGGTTCGTCCGATCGGAATCGAGAATTGATTGATCATGTCCTGAAAAATTTTATTGGTCATGCGCACTCCCACTTTCGCAAATTCGCAAGGTCTCGAAATTTATCGACAAGATCATTTTACACAAATTCAACACTTTTTGCAAGCGCTTTTTTGAACATTTTGCAGTATTGTCGGCATATTGCATAAAAAACTATTTGCAAATTTGGCAGTGCGTTCCTTTTTTAAATTGTCAAACACGCCAAAAAAGCACAAACCGCTCACGCATCTTGTGCTTTTTCCGTATTTCCGTTATAATTTACCATATCATTTGCCTTTTATTTTTATAAACAATAAACCGGGAGCGAAAAGCATATGAAAAATCATGTCTGCGTCTCTGCGCAATACTCCTCTCCATAATCTTTTGCATCGGCTGCTCCGGCAGCCCCGCTTCGGAACCCGGCTCAACCTCCACCTCCTCAATCAACTCTTCCCCTGTCTCTTCACAGGTTTCTACCATCTTTTCATCCGCACAATCTTCTATATCCGATTCTATTACTAATTCCTCCGCTTCCGACGAATACTCAGAGTCCGAACCGCCCATTGAAGAAGACCCGGGGTTTTTCATCTTCCTTGATAACACACTTGTCGGCAGTTATCATGATGACCAATGGCATACCATCGAAAACCGCGGACTTTCAATCGCCGACTATTTAAAACAAGATGCCTATTACTGTTATAACCAAACTGAACTGATTGGTATTTCAAAAAAGCTAACGTTCATGTATGACTGTGAAGCAAATGACAGTTTTGCAAATGACGGCAAGCCGTTGATTCCTTATGCGCAAGAGCACAACGGAACATCAAAAATGACGTTTAATATACCTTTAAATCTACCGCAAAATCTACGTTATATTAAAAGCCAAACATATAACACAAACATCATCTTTAATGTCGAATACTCTGAATACTCTTTTCCGCTTGTCCTCTCAACAGATTTTAACCCACTTCCAAAAAGCGAAATAAAGCAAATAAGCGGTTCTTCCGAAGCGGACAAAGCGGCGGTAAAAGCCGAGTTGGAACGTCTCGGCGTTCCCGACGCCCCGATGAATATCACCGAATGCTTCGAAATCGATTATAACAGCGACGGTATCACCGAACATTTTGTGATTGTGAATGCTCCGAGAGATGAATGGGGCTATGTTATTAAATCATCACCTTTATATTATATGGTTTTGATGAAAGACAAAACAGGTTATAAAACGGTTACCTCATGGAGCATCCCAAATGACGATGAAACTGCCAATCATGTCATGGAAATGATCGGTATGTTTGACCTGAATAACGACGACCTCTTTGAACTATGTCTTCACAGGTATGAATGGGAGGGGTGTCATGTTTATGTCTATTCTCTTAATTCACAAAACGGCTGGGAGTGCGTGCTGACCGGCAGAGGCGGCATGTAACCACAATTTCATCTGTAAAAACAGCCGTTGCATTTTACCCGATACAACAGCTGTTTTTTGATGTATCTTTATACAACTTTTTATGCGCTTTCGCCTTGCTTTTACAGGAATTATTGTGTATAATATGTCACAATGCGCAATTTTGTTATTTTGCAGTTGCGCAGGGTTCGCCGAATGGCAAATGTGTTGGAAAGGTCGTAACCCCGTATGAATTTCAGGTTTCTAGCATTCAACTGGCAAGATTTATCCAAAGGCGATCTCTCGGTACTGACAACGTTGGCCGGACTGATCATCGTCTTCGCAATCTTAATTCTTTTGACGCTGGTCATCTCGCTGCTCAACAAAATGGGAGCAGCTTCTAAAAACAAGTCGGACAAACTTGACAACGAACCGAGTGCGCCTGTTTCAACGCCGCAACCGTCCGTTCAGACCGCTCCTCCGGTTGGCAAATTCATCGCCGCCGAAGAAGATGAGTCGCTAATCGCGGTCATCGCCGCCGCCGTATATGCGTTCGGCGAGAGCATCGGCCAAACCCTTGCCATCAAGTCGGTTCAACGCGCACCTGCGCAAAAAAACAAAACCGGCAGATCCGCATGGGCGAACGCGGGTGTCCGCGAAAACACAAGACCTTTTTGAACGGAGTTGACTGAACTTGGGCTTTTTTGTTGCCGCAAATAATATCTGGACTGAATTCATCGATATATTTTCCGGTTTTTTAAGCAAAACCGGTTTCACACAATTTTTTAGTACGAGTGACGGTTGGAAAGACCTTGTCATGATCTTTGTGTCCTTTATCCTGCTCTATCTGGCCATTAAAAAGGGATTTGAGCCGCTGCTGCTGCTCCCGATTGCCTTTGGTATTTTGCTCACCAACCTCCCGCTCGGCGGCATGTATCACCCCGAGCTGTTTGAAGGCGGTCACATCGACTGGTCGCAATTCGCCAACGGCGGCGCCGGCCTGCTTGACCTGTTATATTTAGGTGTCAAGCTCGGCATCTATCCCCCGCTCATCTTCCTCGGTGTCGGCGCAATGACCGATTTCGGCCCGCTGATTGCCAATCCGCGCAGCTTTTTACTCGGTGCCGCCGCACAGCTCGGCATCTTTGTCGCCTTTATCGGCGCGGTCTTCTTGGGCTTTACCGGTCCCGAAGCGGCCTCCATCGGCATCATCGGCGGTGCGGACGGCCCGACGGCCATATTTTTAACCACCAAACTGGCTCCGCACTTACTCGGACCGATCGCCATTGCAGCTTACTCCTACATGGCGTTGGTTCCGATCATCCAGCCCCCGATCATGAAATTGCTGACCACCAAAAAAGAACGTATGGTCAGAATGGAACAGCTCCGCCCGGTCTCCAAAAAAGAAAAGATCATTTTCCCCATTGCCATCACAGTCATTGTCTCTTTGCTCATCCCCGACGCGGCGGTGCTGGTCGGTATGCTGATGCTCGGCAACTTGCTGCGTGAAAGCGGTGTCGTTGATCGTCTCTCCAAGACCGCCCAAAACGACCTGATGAATATTGTTGTCATCTTCCTCGGCATCACAGTCGGCGCGACTACCAAAGGCAGCGTCTTCATCACGTGGGACACCTTGAAAATCGTCGTCATGGGTCTGTTTGCGTTCGGATTCGGAACGGTCGGCGGCGTCCTGCTGGGCAAGCTGATGTGCAAGCTCACCAAGGGCAAGATCAATCCGCTGATCGGCGCAGCCGGTGTTTCGGCAGTTCCGATGGCGGCCAGAGTCGCCCAAAAGGTCGGTCAAAAAGACGACCCCAGCAACTTCCTTTTGATGCATGCCATGGGTCCAAACGTCGCCGGTGTCATCGGTTCGGCAGTCGCCGCCGGTGTCCTTCTACAAATCTTCGGTGCGGTATGATGCCGTTTCAAACGCGTCTTAGCATCTGCGGCACGTTGGCTTGATAGCGCGCGCTTCCGATCCTTTATCACATTTCGCAATTATTAATCGTACCAAACGGGGCGGCAAATTCGCCGCCCCTGTTTTTGCCCCAATATGCAAAAATATCACTTAAAAATCTCATTTCCGCTTTACAAAAACCCCTGCTTGCGTATAAAATAATAAATAGCATCGGGGTGTAGCGCAGTTGGTAGCGCGCCTGCTTTGGGAGCAGGATGCCGCAGGTTCGAATCCTGTCACTCCGACCAATAAAACAG
>CAZTDA010000295.1:0-3636 GCA_964612155.1 uncultured Eubacteriales bacterium
CGCAAGGTATCGTTCATCATAATCGCCCCTTTCACCTGTTGTTTCATATTATATCACAAATCAGTTGCAGTAAAACCACTGATCGTATTATCTTGTCTGATTTTTAAGGGGCTCCCGATAAAATCGAACAACGCACGCATGTCCTTTTCACGGCATATTCTGTGACGCAGTACCGGGCAAAAAATTGATGCCCGAAAAAGGACTGAATTTTATGGAAGAACTTTTCTGCGGGTCGGTGATCACCCCCGATTCGCCCCAATATACAAAGGCGCGGCAGGTATTCAACCGCGCTATTCAAAAATTTCCCGACTTGATCACCTATTGTTCCGATGAAAACGAGGTCATAAAAGCCGTCAAAGCCGCGCGAAAGACCTGCCGCACCATTCGGGTGCGCAGCGGCGGTCACAGCTACGAGGGCTTTTCGGTCGGCGACTGCGCGGCGGTCATCGACGTCGGCTGCATAGATTTCGTCTGCTTGAATCCGACAAAGGGGACGCTCACCGTCGGCCCCGGTGTCAATAATCGCGCTTTATATGAGGTGTTGGGTGCATACGGCTATCCATTCCCGAGCGGCACCTGCCCCACGGTTGCTGTGGCGGGTTTGGTTTTGGGTGGCGGGTGGGGGCTCTCTGTCCGCCTGTTAGGCCTCACCTGCGATCACCTGCTGTCCGCCACCCTGATCGATGCAAACGGAAATCGTCATATCGCAAGCGAACGGCACGAGCGGGAGCTGTTTTTTGCATTGCAAGGAGGCGGAGGCGGCAACTTCGGCGTCGTGACATCGCTCACCTTCCGGCTGCCGCCGAAATTATTTGATGTGACCTATGTGGAACTCGAACTGCCCGAAGCCGATAACGAGACCACAGCGCAGTTTATCCTGCGCTTTCAGCAGTGGCTGCAAAAAGGGGATCGCCGTTTTACACCCCTCGGCAGAATTTATCATCTTCCGAACGAACCGCACGGATTTTATATGCGCGGGATTTTTTACGGCAGCGAGGCGCAGGCACGCGCTTCTTTAGCCCCGTTCACCGATCTCGGTATGAGCGGTGTGTTCAACGAGATGACTTTTGTCGAAGCCATTCGCATTGTGGAAGACGGCTATCCGGATTATGAACGCTTTACCACCGGCGGACGCTTTGCTTTTTCGCCCTTCTCCGAAGAGGAAGCGCTTCGAATCGTCGGCCTGATCGACACCTTGGCCGAGGGTTCCGTCGGCGGTTTTATCGCCTTATACGGCCTGAAGGGAGCTGTCAGCGAAATCCGTCCCGAAGAGACCGCGTTTTTTTACCGCGACGCGCTCAACATCATCACGCTTTCGACGAACTGGGAAGACCCGATGGCTAAATGCGCCAACCTGAATTGGTTTGCCCCGCGATATGAGGTGTTAAAACGCATCACCTGCGGATCTTATGTCAACTCCCCGAACCTTCAAAACATCGAATATCTGCGCGACTATTACGGCGGTAATGTGCGGCGGCTGCAAGCTTTAAAAGCCCGCATTGACCCCGAAAATGTATTTTGTTTTCCGCAGAGCGTTTAGAAAATAATCCGCCATTTTTCTTAATGCCCCGCCGTCCCGATTGTACAGTCGAAAAATTCATGATATAATGTTTGAAAAAAGCTGAGAGGAAGTAAAAAATGAAACGCATCCTTTCCGTCGCCGCACTGCTTATATTGTTACTCGTACTCTCCGGATGCACAACCGATCCGGCCGTTTTAAAAGGATATACAGCCAAACAGGAGTATTTTGACCCCGCCGGATTTCAGGATTTTACGGATTATTGCAAATATGTCTATGACGAAAACGCCGATGACGCCTTTAAACAGTCGGGTTTATACCAAACCGTAAGCGATTCCGATGTTTCACGAATCGCCGGGTATTTTGAAAACTTTTCAGGTTGGGCAAACATGGTGGATCATTTGAAGGGTAAATACGATTTTGACAACGCTCTGATCTCGGCAGGCGATTATTATTATATCAAAACCAAAGAGGGAACCCCCATCGGCGACAGCGAATACGGGGTTTACGACAACTACACGGTTTATTTCTACGATATGCAGACACACACGCTGTTTTATATCCACAACAATATATAATATCGGAATCAAGATGTCAATAAAATATTTCAATAAAAAAGCACCCTTTCGGGTGTTTTTTTAGTCGGTATTACCGCTCTTTGCCCTTTTTTCTTCCCGGAATAAGGATGCCGAAAACTGCGGCATCTCAAACGCCATCGAAAACGCCGTCAACGCCTGCAAGCAACCACCGCCATATTGAATGTTTGATTCTTATTGATTTATAAATTGTAACCTCACTTCAACCGCGCTTCGACATAATAAAACTTCTCTCTGCGGCTGACGGTGCGGTTCGGATAACAGTACTCCGTCAATTTGACCAAACCCAGATTGAAATTTCCCAACAGCTCTTTGAGGTCGTTCAGATCGGCGTAGTAATGCGGAATGCCTTTTTCAGCTTCATCCTGACTGATCATCGTGTTTTGATCTAGTTTAGGAAACCGATTTTCGGCGAATTCGGTGCTCTCTTTGGAGCAAAATGTCAGATACGCCTCGCCGTTCGGCCTTAACACCCGCTCGATTTCCGAGATGATTTTTTTGATGCCGACCGCATCGGTATGCGATATGACATGATAAGTAAACACGCAGTCAAATGACTTGTCGCCGTAAGGCAGCGACAGCATATTGCCGACTGTCGCTTCAATCCCGAGGTCTTCTCTCTCAGACCAGTTTTTCAGATACTCAACTCCATATTCGGAAATATCCATCGCGCTGACATTGAATCCCTGTTTCGCAAAACAAACAGCATGGCGTCCGAGTCCCGTTCCCAAGTCCAAAAGGTCTCTATATCCCGCTTCCTTCCACTTTTGCGCCAAATAAATGCAGTTGTCCACCGGTTTCAGATCCGGGGATTTGACCACCGCCCAGTCAAATCCTTTCAAATTGACGGTTTGTGCTTTTGCGTTTTCGTTGTTGTAATCCATTTCAAGTTCACCCTTTACCGTTAGTAGACAAGTGATCCGCGGAAACAGATTGACCCGAGCGCCTTCTTGGCGTGCTTTCGACGGCGAAATGCCGTGAATTTCTTTAAAAGCTCTGGTAAAGGACTCGGGCGACTCATACCCGTATTTAAAGGCAACATCTATTACCTTAGCGGTGCTGTTGCGCAGTTCGATGGCAGCCAGTGTCATCCGCCTTCTTCGGATATAGTCATTCACCGACATGTTCATCACCACCGAAAAAGTCCGCTGAAAGCCGATGACAGATTGCCCCATGATGTTCGCGATTCTTTCCGGCTCGATTTCGGCGTCTAAATTCGCCTCGATATAGTCGATCGCCCGGTTGATTTGTTCGTCCCAGTTCACGCAAATCCCTCCTCTCTGAAAAAGAGTTTATCAGATTGATGAATTAAAAACCTTGCAGTTTCGGTTTCACTTTTGAAAGTTTTCTCTGAAACCAGTCGGAAATTCAACATATAAAAATACCCGCACAACGGCGGGCATTCTTATATGGCGTGAGAAGACCCTCTCCGCCAATAAAAAAACACCCTTTCGGGTGCCTTTTTATTGGCGGAGAAGGAGAGATTCGAACTCTCGAGACGCTTGTGACGCCTACGCGATT
>CAZTDA010000296.1:0-3632 GCA_964612155.1 uncultured Eubacteriales bacterium
GGCCTGAATTCGACGGATATCAAGTCGATTTTGACGAATTGATGCGCCGCAACACCGCATATAAAGCGCAGGAATCCGAGGCCACCCACAAATGTCGTCTGATAAATTAAAGGAGTAAAAATCCCATGCACAATATGAACCCACAAAAGACCCCTGCCCCGGAACAGATTCCCGAATCTCGTGTTTGCAATTTTGAAGAAGTCGCACTGAGATACACCGAACAGCAGGCCATCGAAGAAGCAAACCGCTGCATCGAATGTAAAAACCCAAAGTGCGTCGCCGGATGCCCCGTCAATGTGCAAATTCCGCAATTTATTAAAAAGATAAAAGACGGCGATTTTTTTGGTGCATATGATACAATTTACGGCACCAATTCCCTGCCCGCCGTCTGCGGACGTGTCTGCCCGCAGGAGAGCCAATGCGAGGGCTTATGTGTACGGGGAATCAAAGGCGAACCGGTGGCCATCGGCCGTCTGGAACGCTTTGCGGCCGACTATGCTGCAAAACACGGACACAATGCGCCGATTGAAAAAGTTGAGAGCAAAGGCAAAAAAGTCGCCATTGTAGGTTCTGGACCCGCCGGACTTGCCTGCGCGGCAGAGCTTGCCAAGCGTGGTTATGACGTGACCGTGTTTGAAGCATTTCATAAATACGGCGGTGTTTTGGCTTATGGCATTCCCGAATTCCGTCTGCCCAAATCCATCGTCGCGGAAGAGACCGATAAGCTGCGCGAACTGGGTGTACAGTTTCAAGCCAACGCCATCATCGGCAAATCCCTGACAATCGACGATTTGTTTGAAGAGGGATTCAAAGCCGTTTTTTTAGGCACCGGTGCGGGTTTACCGAAGTTTTTGGGCGTTCCGGGCGAGAATTTGATCGGCGTTTTCAGTGCCAACGAGTATCTGACCCGCATCAATTTGATGAAGGCCTTTTCCGAGAGCTACGATACACCTGTTTTGAGATTTCACCGTGTCGCCGTGGTTGGCGGCGGCAACGTGGCGATGGATGCGGCACGCTGTGCAAAGCGTATGGGCAGCGAGGTATATTTGGTCTACCGCCGCACAGAAAACGAAATGCCCGCCAGAGCCGAAGAACGCCATCACGCCAAAGAGGAAGGTATTATCTTTCAAACATTGACCGCGCCTGTGGAGGTGATGGGTGATAAGGACGGAAAAGTCACCGGTTTAAAATGCCGCAAAATGGCGCTCGGTGAGCCGGATACCAGCGGAAGAGCCCGGCCCGTCGAAGTTCCCGGGAGCGAGTTCGTCCTCGAGACCGATGCCGTGATCGCGGCAATCGGCACCTCCCCGAATCCGATTATCGCAAAGAGCACACAGGATATCAAATTCGACCGCCACGGCTGCGTGGTGGTCGGCGAAACCTCTTTAATGACCACAAGGCCGGGCGTTTTTGCCGGCGGCGACCTTGTCAGCGGCGCGGCAACCGTTATCCTTGCAATGGGTGCGGGCAAACAAGCAGCAGCGGAGATTGATGAGTACTTAAGCAAACAGGATTGACTGTTGTAAATAACAGATCTGCATGAAAAGGAGTGCGGCATGAATTTTTCGGTGGGCATGATCGGCAGCGGTTCCATGGGCAGAGCACATACATACAGTTATGATAAGCTAAACGAATGTTATGAGGATGTACGGATTGACAAAAAGGTCATCTGTTCACCGCATATCACCGCCGAGAAAGCTGAGGGTTTGGGTTGGAGCGCAACCGAAACCGACTGGGAAAAGGTCGTTGCACGTCAGGACATTGATATCATCGATGTTTCCCCCTATGATTATCTGCATTATCCCATCGCAAAAGCCGCGCTTCTAAACGGAAAGCTCGTAATCTGCGAAAAACCGCTTGCTGATAACGCCGAACAGGCCCGTGAACTCGTTGAACTGGCACTTAAGAGGAATATCGACTGCACTGTTTGTTATAATTATCGCTATATGCACGCAGTACGCTGTATCAAACATCTTGTAAGCAGCGGTGAACTGGGTGAGATTCGCCATGTATTTGGTTCATTTATCATGGATTGGGCGGTGAATACCGAAAAGCCGATGTACTGGCGACTGGATGACAAAATCAGCCCTGCCGGTGCTTTAGGCGATCTCGGCACGCATCTGATCGACCTATGCCGCTTTATCGGGCTGGAATTTACAGAGGTTTGCGGGATGAACGAGGTGTACGGTAAGCAAAGAAAGTCGGGTGACGGGCTTGTTGCCACGACAGCGAACGAATTGTCGGTCTTTACAACCCGTTTTCAAAACGACGCACTTGGGCTTTTTGAACTGTCCCGGGTTTCGGGCGGAGGCGGTATGGCTTTTGAAGTTCATGGCACAAAGGGAAACATCCGCTGGGAAAAGAACGCTCCGAACGAATTGGATGTTTATATTCCCGGAAAAAGCGAGGACGGCCGGAAATACCGGCATATCGGCGCAAGCGAGATTCTGCCGCTTGATTACAAATGGGATCATGAATTTATTCAAAATGACGGCTTTACTCTTCTGTTTCATGATTATCTCACGGGCAACGGCAAGAGTCCCACATTTAAAGACGGTCTGGAAAGCTGCAAGGTGAATGATGCGGTGATAAAATCGGACAGGGAGAAAAGAACCGTTTGTATAAAATAAGGTTGAGCGAAAAAGTTTAAAAGTACGATATTGAATTTTAACAGCGGCTTTGACCGCTGTTTTTTATTTTCGGTATTTTTACGGCATAGTGAGGGAAAAATAGGTCGTAACTAACTTCTTTAAACGAGGTTGCCATGAAAAAAAAGAGCTTTTGCGGTTTTAAAATGTACATGCGCCTTTCGGCGGTTATACGCGAGCTGTATACCGAAAAACGGCGCTCCTCCTCCTCGACCGGCAGCGGCGAATGGCTTGCCGATAACTATTATTTAATTTACCGCCGTTCGCGCCGTCTGCTCGATTCTTTTGCGCAGATGCCGAATCTGCCCGTTGAAAATGGGGATATCCGTATTCTCGATATCTGTCGCAGTTTTTTAAATATCGATCAAGACCCGAAAATTGAGGCCTTTGACCGAATGGTGGAAGAAGCAGCTGCGCAGACACCCCTTCAAAACGCCGAGTTGGATATGCTGCCGGCGTTTTTGGAGTTTGCCTGCTTTGAGCTGATCGGAAAGTCGGCAGAGGCGGAAGACGCCAAAAGCATTTCGCGCGCAATCAAATTGCTGCGGTTTTGTTCGGAATATGACTTTGCACAGATGCTGGAAAAGCACAACGGGGTCGATCGGCTTTTGCGCGAAGACCCCGCGGATGTCTATGCCCGAATGGATGAAAACAGCCGCTTTGCCTATCGTAAAATGGTGACGGATTCGGCACAAAAAGCCAAGCTTGCAGAGACGGAATTTACACAAAAGCTGTTGGATCATGCCAAAGAAGCCAAGAATGACATCGACCGCCATATTGGGACAGAGCTTCTTGCCAAACCGACTTCAAACAAGATCAGAGCGATGATGCTCTCTCGGTTTGAACGAATCAGCGCGCTTCTGCTGTGCGCCGCCTATATGCTTAAGGCGCGGGACATCATCTGCGGTTCGGCTTTATATCTGCCCGTGCGTTCTGTATTAAAACCGTTGTTTGAAAAAGCCGCGCTTTCCGGCATTGAGCCGT
>CAZTDA010000297.1:0-3630 GCA_964612155.1 uncultured Eubacteriales bacterium
CCCCTTTATATAGGATAGTACTATATAGTATTATTAAAGTCAAGTATTCCTCTAAGGAATTTTGTTTTATTTAAATTTTTTATTGAATCAATCTATCTTTGCGCAAGCCCGCAGTCATAAAACGCCATGTGGCTTTTCGGTTGGTCAGCCAGGCAATTTGAGTGCCGTTTTTAGTATTGCATAACATTTTCGGGATAAAAAACGCGGCGACCGTTTCGGGCTTATCGGCTAATATGTTGAACAGCTTTTTGAATTTCTGGTCGGAAATGACTTCGGACTCCGTGCCGTCGGGGGATTTGGTGATAAAATCGGTCAGCATCATGCCGGGTGATAACCTTCCCGCAATCACCCCGGTGCCTTCCAGTTCCTTGGCAAGCCCTCTCATAAAGTAGGTCAACGCGTGTTTGGTCGTGCCGTACAGAATGGTTTTCACCTGTATCATGTTGTTGGAGCCGAGACCCTCCATGCTGTAGATCGCGCCGTGTTTTTGTTTCAGCATGCCCGCCGCCGCAACCTGAGAGCCGTAGATCATGCCGATGATGTTGGTGTGAATGATGTTTTCGGTATAGGTTTCTCCGGTCTCCCACGAGAGTTTATGCGGCGCGTTTTGTCCCGCATTGTTAATCCATATGTCAATGCTGCCCCAGTGCGCCGAAGAACTATCCCACAGACGCTGTAAACTTGATTTGTCCTGAACATTGCAGGGGACATAAATATATTTCCCCTCAAAAGGCGAAAGCGCCGAGAGGGTTTCATTCGGCAGCGTTTCGCCCCTTCCGGAGAGCGTGACATTGCACCCGGCGCGCAAAAACTCCGTTGCCATCGCAAATCCGATGCCGCGCGTGCTGCCGGTGATCACAACATTTTTCATACAATATCCCCCTGCTTTGCTTTCTTGTTTCGCTGATGCTTTTCCCTCTTATTATTACCACCTGACCCGTTGATTCAACTGCTTCATCATAGCGAAATGTTACTTTTGGTTGATCAAACCGAATTCTTCTTTGGTCAATCCGAATAATACCTCGTCATAAAACTTCCCATCGGAATAAACCATTTGTTTGCGCACGCCTTCCTGTTTGCACCCCAATTTCTTCAGCATGGTCTGCGAGCCGATATTGCCCTCCAATGTACTGCCGTGATATTTATTTAGGCGTCGCTCGTTAAAAGCATAAGTAAAGATTATTTTCATCGCCGCGGTACCGTACCCTTTTCCCCGATGATCCCTGTCGATCTGCATACCCACGGAAAATGTGCCGTTTCGCTCATCGACACTATTGATATTGACTCCCCCGATAGGAATTCCGTCCAAGGTTTCAATCGAAAACATAATCCTCCCTCGGGAAAGGTTAAAGTTGACAAAAGTATCTGTCGATTCTTTTGACTTTTGTTCGGTGGGTGGTAATTCAACCTCATAATTCAACAGTAATCTTGCCAGTGTATCAAACTGATTATAATAATGCATTTCCCAATCGCTTTCGCTCGAAGCCCTTAACCGAACCAGTTCATTCTGCCAAAAATAGTTGGTGTAATTAATTTCTCTCATTTTTAAGTCCTCCTAATTATTCTTCTTAATATTTTGACTTGTCGAAAACTAAACTTTTCCTCTGACCCGCTGCTTCAATTGCTTCATCACGGCGAGGTCTTCGGCGAAAATCTTTCCGTTGCGCCAGATAAAGAGGTCAAAAGTCACCGCGCCGCCGATATCCGTAAACCGTTTTAAAAACGTCTCGACACTCTGCACATCGGGCGCGGGCCAATCCAAGTCGCGGGTGTGCATTTGCAGACCCCACTCCCCACAGCGCGCCTCTAACATATAATCGGGGTGCCAGTCTACAAAGTTATACCACGGCAAGCCGCTTTGGGGCGTGAGCTCTTTCCCGAATTCGCCGCTCCTCGGTATATAGTTCAGCCGGACGCCCTCACCTGACCAAAAATCCTGATACTCCGTGTAGGTTTTATAAACTTCGATCGAGGTGTTATAAGTGACCAGCCGTTCGGGGTTTCCGAGTTTTGCGCGCCTTGTCATCTCCTCGAACGGAAAATCCTTGAACTCGTTGAAGCCGATATCGAACCAAAACGCCATCACCTTTTTGCCGTAATGCTCACCCAAATAGCCGATGATGTCGAGCACGTTTTTGATATATTCCTCGGGCTTGCTGCGGTCGGGGCAGGCCTTTGCAATCCAGTCCTTGTCCCAGTGCAGGCCGAAGTTGTAATAGAGAATCATTGGGATGCCGTGTTTTTTAAGCGCGTTCGCAATCTCCATAATCAAATCGCGCTTGCAGGTTCTGCCCTCGATGATCTGATCGATCACCGGATTCGGGCAGGGCATATGCTGGTGGATATGGCAGGTCGGAAACAGCACATGAGCGGCTCCGCATTCGGCCACCTGAGACACAAACAGGTCGACGTCGAAATTGTTGACCGCATCTTCAAAGTCGGTCAGTTCCCCGGTTTTCGGAGCCGTCCAGGTTGTCCAGTGGAACCCCACACCGTATTTGCCTTCTCGGAGCGGCGCAAAATCCGCTCTTTGGTAATTTCCCATTTTCTTTTTCATCCTTTGAAATGATTATTTCCGGTCTCTATTCAACTCAAAAATCAAATGCGGCATCGCAACCCCGCTGCAATTCTTGATATACTCTCCTGTTTGAACCATACCGATTCGCTTGGCGACCGCAATTGAGGAATGATTCATCGGACGAATATCACAGACAATTTTGTCGGCTTTCAACGTTTCAAACGCATAATTCGCCATGGCTTTTGCGCCTTCTGTAGCATATCCGTTTCCATAATGTTCACTCATCAGAATATATCCGATACCCCAAACTTCTTTACTGTTGATATTTTCTTTCAAAAGTCCGATCTGCCCCACGACTTCTCCGGAATCTTTCCGTATCGCCAGCAGATAATCGATCCCGTTCTTTTCATAACCCTTTTTTCGCTTATATATCCACTCTCTCACGTCGTCATCGGAAAAATCGTGTTCCCAGACCTTTTTTACGCTTTCATCCCGCATGATCTTAGCGACGATCTCAAAATCACTGTCTTCAATTTTCCTGAAAACAAGCCGTTCCGTTTCGATAATCATACTGCCCCGCTTAATTTTGTCACAACGACAAACGCAAATCTATCACTCTTTTTGATAACCTTTTTCAGTTGTTTTGCAACATCCGCAGGAAATCCGTTCGGAAACATGCCGGTCAAAAAATAGATGCTCATATCAGTCACCTGTTAATCTTGTCTGTTGATCAAAAAATCCGATTTTTGGTCCGCATTTATTAGATTATATCATAAGATTTGACGAAAGCAAATATAAACCCCCTCCCGCATACAACGGCGTTCAGGGATTTTTGCATTGGTCACACAGGGTTTCTGACCCATCATATAATGATCAGGGATATCGTTTCATTTCTTCCGTGTTTTATATCATATGAATTTATAAGGAGATATCTTTATGTCGGATAACCATGAAGGTTTTGATTACAAACTTTCTGTAAAACCACCGCTGCAAGCGGTTAATATTCCAAATCCTTTATATAAATCTCTGCAGGGCAAATATTTTATCGGGCAAACCCCGGATTTATTTGTGAATGACAGTTGTTATGCATGGGCGGCGTTAGTGAACCCCGA
>CAZTDA010000298.1:0-3626 GCA_964612155.1 uncultured Eubacteriales bacterium
CATATATGACCTCCTATGAGCCGATTGTCGGACCGGCAGGCAAGCCCATCGGCGTGCTGTTTGCAGGAAAGTCACTTGTCGATGCTCATGCCGCCCGCAACAAGATGGGAATGGCGGTTGGGGTCGCCACTTTGGTGGCTCTGATTCTGGCGTTCGTCGCCACCTTGTTCATGGCCAAACGAATCACGGATCCGCTGCGCCAAATGGGCGAAGCCCTCGCCTCCGGCGATCTGACTCGCACATTGGACGTGAATACAAAGGATGAAGTGGGCGTAATGTCCCAACATTTCAATACCATGGTTGTTGAATTGCGAAAACTGGTGCGGCAGGTCAATGAGCTGTCGCAGACTCTCGCAGCCTCCTCGGAAGAACTGGCGGCCAGCGCCGAACAATCGTCGGAAGTGAGCCAGCAGGTGGCGCAGGCGATCACGGAAGTGGCGGCAGGAACTTCGAAACAGCTGTCGGCGGTCAATGACGCGTCGGCGATAGTTGAAGAAGTCTCGGCAAGCGCCGAAGAAGTGGCGGCTACGGCCGAAACCATCACGGGCCTGAGTCACAAATCGACCGCCGCCACTCTCAACGGCAGTTCCGCCATCGATCGCGCGGTGCAGCAAATGGGGAATATCGGCGATGGCAGCAAAGCGGTCAATGACGCCGTGGAAAAATTGGCGGAATCATCCCGCCATATCGGTGAAATCGTCAACGTGATTTCCGGCATCGCCGGGCAGACCAATCTGCTGGCGCTGAATGCGGCGATCGAAGCGGCGCGGGCCGGCGAACAGGGACGGGGCTTCGCCGTGGTGGCGGAGGAAGTGCGTAAACTGGCGGAGCAGTCGGAATCGGCAACCAAAGAAATCACCAAGCTGATAGCCCAGAACCACATGGATATACAAAAAGCTGTTCAAGCCATGGAAGTGTCTTCGAGTTCAGTGAAGGTTGGAATCGATGTAGTAAACGCCGCAGGCGTGACCTTCCGGGAAATCTCGCAACTGACAGATGAAGTGTCCACCCAGATTGCGGGGATCTCCTCGGCTATCGGCGAAATCGCCAAAGGCAGTGAACGAATCGTAGTGTCGGTCCGGGATATCGAGACGGTGAGCAAGGATTCGGCCGGGCAATCGCAAAGCGTGTCCGCCGCCGCGGAAGAGATGACGGCTTCGATGACCGAAATTTCCTCCTCCAGCCAAAGTCTGGCCAAAATGGCGCAAGAACTGCAGGCAGCAGTGGACCGATTCCGGGTGTAACAGCAATCGACCAGACAGGTAAACGGATGAAACAGGGAACCAAAATCGTACTTTATAATCTGATGTTGGGTTTGCCACGGCTAACCTGATGGTGGCGGAAAGCGGAACCGTGAAAAAATATTGTGCATTGCCCCATATTGAGTTTTGCGGACACAACGAATGGTTGATAAAATGAACCATGGAGGTGTCCAAATGAAAGGCAAACGATTTGACCCCGCATTCAAAAAAGACATTGCCCAGTTGTATATCAGCGGCAACCGGAGTTGCGCCAGCCTGGCGAATGAACTTGGTGTTCATCAAAACACAGTGTATAAATGGGTTCAGCAGTATAACGAGAACCCCGAGCAAGCTTTTCCTGGATCGGGAAACCTTAAACCGGACGACGATGCAATGCGAAAAGCCCAGCGCCGCATTAAAGAACTCGAGACCGAGGTCGATATTTTAAAGCAAGCAGCGGTATACTTCGCAAAGAACAGCAGGTAAAATATCAGTTCATTCATGACCATCGCCGAAAATATGCTGTTTGGGATGTATGCCGCGTTATCAACGTATCACGAAGTGGATATTATCATTGGGTAAAATCAGGTTGTCCCAAACTTCATGCCAAAGATGCTGTCCTTTTAGCCCATATACGCCAGATTGAACGGGAACATGACCACAATTACGGTGTGCAGAAAGTATATGAAGAGCTAAACGATAACGGGATAAAAATCGGTCGCAGCAAAGTGCAACGAATTATGCACGAAAGTGGAATCAAAGCCCAGATCAAAAGCAAATACAAACCGCAAACAACCACGGCAGACCCGGATGCAAAAGCCTATGATAACTTGCTCGGACAACACTTTGCGGTTCAGAAAGCGAACGCAGTGTGGCTCGCGGACCTGACCTATATCAGAGTTGGCGGCAAATGGTGCTATCTGGCTGCGGTACTTGATCTTGCCAGACGCAAGCTGGTTGGTTGGAGTATTGGCACACGCCCAACAGCTAGGCTTGCGTGTCAGGCGCTAAAAATGGCAATTCACAGGGAAAACCCCCAACAGGGCTTAATCCATCATTCAGATCGTGGCAGTCAATATACGTCGAAAGAGTATCGGGAACTGCTTGAAACGAATCAAATTCTGGGTAGCATGAGCCGTAAGGGCAATCCATACGACAATGCGCCAATGGAATCATTTTTTAGGATTCTCAAAGTTGAGCACGTTTACAAGCGTTCTTTTGCCACACTGACTCAGGCGGCAGCAAGTTTGAAAAAGTGGTTTGATTATTACAACAGTCGAAGGCGCCATAGTGCATTAGGCGGCATTTCGCCGATAATGTATGAAATCAGGAGAAATCACCCGTTTGGTCTGTCCGCGTAAGGCAATATGGTCCACTTTCACTCCTGGCTAATGCTGTATATTATTTGGAATTTTGCAGGGTTTTTCATGGTTATGATGGATAAGCGGCGGGCTAAGGGGGGTGAGTGGCGTATCAGGGAACGCACTTTCTTTATTTGGGCGTTGGTTTTTGGCGCTGTCGGTATTCTTCTGGGGATGCATGTATTTCACCATAAAACACGCCATTGGGCCTTCGTAGTTGGTATGCCGATACTGTGTCTAGTCAATTTCGCTTTTTACCAACTCTTTTTAACATAAACGGTGTTATCGGACGGTTATCTGAAAACGGATGATTTTTCCTGCGAATAAATTCACACTTAAGTGAGCGTTATTGTGACTAATTGGATAAGAATACGTTGGAGATGATTGACACTATGGCAAATTATAAAGATAGTAGATGCAGTGATTGCCCATACAGAAAGGGTAAGCATTTGCAAGGCACGGGCTATGAAATAAGGAAGAAACCACTTGCAATGGATTTGGGTAGTAAAACTGATGAATTAATTGTGTTACAGGCTCCAGGGGTAGACGAATGGAATATCGGCTTTCCTCTACAACCAACAATTAAAAAAGGAGGCTCAGCGGGAAGCAGGGTAAAACAATCATGGGAAAGATTAGGGAAATGCAGACAAAATTACGATATTACAAATGCTGTTCAATGTTTTCCGGGACGTGTTGGGAGAAGAGATTTTGTTCCTAAAGCCTTAGCTCAGGCTAAGTGTCTTGAATGGTTAAAAGAGGATATTTTAAGTAAAGAATATCGGCGGATTATAGTCTTCGGGGAAGTTGCAGAGCGCCAAACAAAATTAGCAATAGAAGAATTAAACTTAGGCCGAGATATTGAGGTTAGGGTAGCAACACATCCTACAGGCGGTTGTCGCCGTGATGAGTTGGATGGTCTATGGAGCTAGAATTGCAGAGTGAAACGTACTTCTCATGGGCTCATATCATGTAAATAGTAAATTCGGGATATTATTTATAATATGGTTGGAGTGGATAATATGAC
>CAZTDA010000299.1:0-3624 GCA_964612155.1 uncultured Eubacteriales bacterium
TCGGTTCGTTGGTCACATCAACCATATAAAAATCATAATTTTTTCCGGTAATCTGCCGGATGCGATCGTTGACCGACGGGGCTGAATTGCTGTAATTATCGACGCTGACCACTTCGTAGCCGGCGTTTAACAATTCGACGATGGTGTGGCTGCCGATAAATCCGGCGCCGCCCGTGACCAAAATTTTCATGCGATTGCTACCTCCAAAGTACGGGATACCTTTATTATATAGTAAAATGGCAATATATGCAACAGAAGTGCTCAAAACCGACAAGTGTACAGTTGACAGTTAAAAGTGTAGAGTGACATACCCGGCCGTATGTAGGGAGCGACGCCCCCGTCGCTCCGACAGCGCATACGATTCAATCTTTTGCGTAAAACAATACGGCGGGAGAACGAGCGATCACACAGGATCGCCCCTATATCTGCCTCCTTGTTGTAAACAAAAAAGCGCCCGATCTTCGGACGCCTTTGCTAAACGGTTATTCAGGAATTGGCTTCAATGTAGCGCACGATGTCGCCGACCGTTTTGAGGTTTTCGATCTCGGAATCCGGAACTTCGAGGTCGAATTCCTCTTCGATGGACATCACGAGCTCAACCAAGTCCAGAGAATCCGCGCCGAGATTATCGGTGACGCTGGCGTCCATAGTGACTTTGTCGGGTTCGATGTCGAGCTGGGTACAGATGATTTCACGGATTTTGTTGAATACCATGCTTAATTCCTCCATAAAGAAATAATTATATATCAGAGCATCGGGACAGGCAAAAATGATTGACGAAAATCATTATACTATCGCCTATGATTGTTGTCAACACTTTAAATATGCGCGATTTTTACAAAATATTATCCCTAGGAAAAAGATTTTCAGAAAATAAAATCAACATCTGCCTTTCAGGATATGGAATGCTTGTTAAAGTGTGATACCCGTGTTATATTTAGATACAAAGCGGCTATATTTTTTAAACAGTGCTTTTAAGGGGATTGAATAATGCTAATAGATGAAAATCAACTGCAAGCCATCCTGAGGGATTTCAATATTGCTGATAAAATAATTAATACATACGACATGCTTCTTGAGGACGACGAACCCAAAGAGAGTGTTAGAATTATTTTAAAACTCGTTTTTACAAGCCATGCGCCGCTAATTATAAAACTCAGGGATGAAAGTAAAATTAAGCACAATGTATTAGAGGAGCAGGCAGCGTTTTCCGAGCATTTGCGGGAACGCGGAATCCGCACCGCACTTTATTACCGGTCAGCATCTTTGTTTGCGGTTCCCTATAAAATGAACGGCTGCGAGTTATATGTTACCGTTGAGGATTATCAACCGGGGGAAATTAAATTCATCAACGCCGAAATTTCCGAAAAGATCGGGCGTTTATTGGCGAAGACGCACAATGTCTCCGAAGAAGACGACTGCCACATAGAAAACCGTGTTTTGTTCGATCCGTTTTCTGAAAATGAATTATTTCATGCCATTGATTTTATAAAATTGCGCTTTATGATTGATGATAAGAACATAGGGCAATTTGACCGAATCTGTAAAAAATATTACAAGAGGATGGAGGCTCTTTCTCCTCTGCAAAATAACAGGAAATATGCGGTCCAGGGAGATATCAGCAACTGCAATCTTTTCATGACCGAGGCGGGTGATATCGGTTTGTTTGATTTTAACAATTGCGGCGATGCAATTTTGTTTTGCGATGCGATTATGCAGGGCGTATTTTTGGCTCGATTGATGGATTATGACAAAGAACTGACAGACGAATATTCGCAGACACTCTTTCGCAGCTTTTTGTCGGGTTATTGTTCTATCAGGCCGTTCACAGCGATTGAGCGAAAGATGATCCCGCATTTATATGCCGTTATTGATGCGTTTTGGGCGTCCCGTATTCTTTATGCCGATAACAGTTTAACAAAATCGGTAAAAGCAAATAAAACGTCGGATGTCACGGAACTGCTTGTAAAAACAGAGAAGAAAGTAGACAACGATATTCACGTTTGAAGCCGTCATCGCACAAAACGAAAAAGCGCCCGTAAGGGCGCTTTTAAATAGGTCTTTATCAAATTAATAGTTTTCGCATCTGACGGCGAAATAGGACTGCGGGTGGTCGCAGACCGGGCAGATTTGGGGGGCCTTTTTGCCGATCACAAGGTGGCCGCAGTTTCCGCACTGCCAGATGGTGTCGCCGTCTTTGGAAAACACCAGACCGCCCTCGACATTGGCAAGCAGCTTGCGATAACGCTCTTCGTGGGTCTTTTCGATCTTGGCGACCATTTCAAACAGCGCCGCAATTCGGGTAAAGCCCTCTTCACGCGCATCCTTGGCGAAACCGGCGTACATGTCGGTCCATTCATAATTCTCACCCGCAGCGGCGTCGGCAAGGTTGACCGTGGTGGTCGGGACAGCGCCGTCGTGCAGCAGTTTGAACCAGATTTTTGCGTGCTCTTTTTCGTTGCCCGCGGTTTCTTCGAAGATGTTGGCTATCTGTTCGAAGCCGTCCTTGCGGGCTTTTGACGCATAATAGGTGTACTTGTTGCGCGCCTGCGATTCGCCGGCGAAGGCCGCCATCAAATTCTTTTCGGTTTTTGAACCTTTGAGTTCCATGTTAATACGCTCCTTTAAAGTTGATTTTGTTTACAATTTGCACAGAGTCCCGTGAAAATGATCCGCATATCCTCAATTTCGAAGTCCCCGCTGTCGGGAGGAGTTGCTATCAGATCGGGGGAGACCATGCCGACATCGAAAATTTTGGCGCACTTGCGGCAGACGGCATGGTAATGCGGTGCCATGTTGTGGTCAACGTGCTCCGCAGCGCCGGGAAGCGGGATTTTGACAAGCGCACCGTCGTCGCAAAGGATATTGAGGTTGCGGTACACGGTGCTTTTGCTGATTTTAGGAAATCGGGCACTGACGCAGTCATAGACCTGTTC
The DNA here is from genome assembly GCA_964612155.1 of uncultured Eubacteriales bacterium. GTDB lineage: Bacteria > Bacillota > Clostridia > Oscillospirales > JAKOTC01 > DAOPZJ01. Next base: position 2,937 of record CAZTDA010000299.1, read on the forward strand.
GGGTGTCGGGTGGTTTGCGAGCGTTTTGACCGCATCCAAAACCAGATCGCGCTGAATAGTGTTTCTTCTGCTCATGTCCGTTCCTCCTATCGGAATCAGTTTCTAATAGGATTATATATTAATAAGGTTTGCCTGTCAAGCGGTTTTGAAAAAATATTTCAAAATTTTTCGGTAATAATGACCGGAGAAGGGACGGTGGAACGAGTGGAAGCTATTTTAAAGACAGCGGTGATGGCGTTTGCATCGGCGGTGGTCTTGTTTGGGCTGACCCGTCTGATGGGAAAACGGCAAATTTCACAGCTCGGTGTGTTTGATTATATCAACGGAATCACCATCGGCTCGATTGCGGCGGAACTTGCGGTGCGGGGATTTGACGATTTTGAGGTTCCGCTGACCGCGATGATCGTATTCGGGTTGGTGGCGATCGGGGCTTCGTTGATTTCAGATAAATCGATTTGGATGCGCAAGATCATCACAGGCAAGCCGGTGATATTATTTGACGGCGGCAAGTTTTTTATGGAGAATTTTAAACACGCGCGCATCGACATCAACGAATTTTTGTGCCGCGCGCGCTCATGCGGCTATTTTGATCTGATTGATATTCAAACCGCGCTATTGGAGCCCAACGGTGAAATCAGCTTTTTGGCGTTGGCAAACAAGCGTCCCATGACACCGCAGGATATGAACC
>CAZTDA010000300.1:0-3613 GCA_964612155.1 uncultured Eubacteriales bacterium
TCCGGCAACGTCGCTCTTTACGCTTTGCAAAAGACAAATCAACTGGGCGGAAAAGTCATTGCGATGTCCGATTCGAACGGATATATCTATGATCCGAACGGCATCGAATTCGAGCGTATCCGCGCCCTCAAAGAGGACAAGCGCGAGCGCATTTCAGAATATGTAAAACAAGTTCCCACAGCAAAATATGTCGACGGCTGCAACGGGATTTGGACAATCGCATGCGATATCGCACTGCCCTGCGCAACGCAGAACGAGCTCGATGAAAACAGCGCAAAGGAACTGATCAAGAACGGCGTAATCGCCGTGGCAGAGGGTGCCAATATGCCCAGCACACCCGAAGCAATTGAACTGTTCCAGAAAAACGGCGTACTGTTCGCACCTGCAAAAGCAGCCAATGCCGGCGGCGTCGCGGTCTCTGGGCTTGAGATGAGCCAAAACAGCATCCGCTTGTCCTGGACATTTGACGAAGTCGATGAGAAACTGTGCGGTATCATGGGTTCAATTTTCCATAACGCCTACAAAGCCGCCGAAAAATACGGCATGAAGGACAATCTGGTCGCCGGCGCTAACATCGCGGGCTTCGAAAAAGTCGCCGATGCAATGATCGCACAGGGGATCATCTAAAAGGTTTCTGACAAAACAGCAAAAGAGGCAGTTCAACGCACATGAAATTCATGACTTATAATATCCAGCACGGATTGCGCCATCTCAAGGGCGGTATCGACCTTGGGATGGTTGCAGATGTAATTTTTAAATTCAACCCCGATGTCGTCACGCTCAACGAGGTGCGCGACAGCGGAGACGACCCCGAATATTTTCACCAGACCGAGCGAATCGCAAACTTGCTCGGCTGGTCGAATTACTATTTCGCGCGGGCGATCACCTTTGACGACGGCGGCGATTACGGCAACGCGATTCTCTCAAAAATCCCGTTCAAGTCCGTTCAAACGATTCTGATCCCCGACCCGCTCGTGAAGGATGAAGACAAATATTACGAGACGCGTTGTATGGTCAAGGCAGAATTCGCCGGCTTCACGGTGCTTGCAACCCATATGGGGCTCGCCCGCGCCGAGGCCAAAAACGCCGTTGCGACCATTCTTGCCAACACCGCAGACGATCCGACGATGTTGATGGGCGACTTTAACCTCGAACCCGATGACTCGATCTTGGCGCCGATTTACGCGGCCTACACCGACACGGCGACACTGTTAAAGGATAAAACTTTAAAAAGCTGGCCGTCCGACACTCCGCGCGTAAAAATCGATTACATTTTTGCCAAAAACGTGAAAAAGATCGTCAGAGCGGATATCCCCCAAATCGTCGCAACCGACCACTGCCCGCACTTAGCGGAAATCGAAATTTAATGCATCCAATTTTATTGAATTGATTGAAAACGAAGGGCGCGGCATTGTTGACGCGCCCTTCGTTGGATAATGACACGAAAAACCGGAATCAGGAGATTAACTCTAATAATCATGTAACGTTTTTATGGGTGTTTTGTTTAGTATTTACGTTAGCAAAGGGGTTTGAAAATGAATCAAAAAAGCAGAATCACGATCAATATAGCTGCACTTGATGATTGTCCTGCGTTGGCACTGATGAACAGACAACTGATCGACGAGGGGCAGCAGACCAACACGATGACGGTTTCGGAGTTAGAAAGTCGACTGCGCGATTGGTTTCAAAATGGTACTTACACGGGGTATTCTTTTAAATTAAACGACGAAATCATCGGTTACGCACTTGTTGATTTATCTGAGATGTGGGTACGGCACTTTTTCATTTCCCGCGAACATCGGCGCAAGGGTTATGGGAAAGAGGCAGTCGGTTTGCTGTTTGAGCAACTCGGGGTCGATAAAATCGGACTTTCCTGTATGACTGACAATGTACCGGGTCAAGCGTTCTGGCGGAGTTTCAATCACGAGATATTCAGCGTGAAATTTAAAATCCGCAAGCCGAACAGTGCCGAATAATCAATAACATTAAAACAACGGGCGAACGCAATCGCGTTCGCCCGTTTTGTCATCCGGAGCAAAATCGAAGGATCTCGTTACGACTGAGCCGGCAGATAAATTCTACCGTCTAAACGGTGTAACCTCTTCGGTCTTTGTCTGAGTGATCAACGCTCCGCTTTGGTCAAAGGCATACGCATAGACATTGCACGCGCCGCCGATCGTGAACGACGAGGTCATCATCGAAAGATAGGTGTCGGTGATACGATCAACTTTCCAAACAAGCTGCCCGTTTTCATCCTTTGACAGCTTGGAACCTATTGACCCTTCGACCGAGTAAAATTCGCCGGGAACGCCGCTCATCGGATCGCAGACCAGAAGCACCGCCGTGAAGTTGGCGCGCACCCGTTTGGTCAGTTCCTCGTTGGAAATTTCGAATTCTTCGTTTTCGAAAATCGGATTCAAAATCCCCGCGATGTCATATCTGCCCCCGGCGGTTTCGTCGTCCTCGGCGAGTTTCGGCACCGCATAAGCGCTCAGATAGATTTTACCGTTATAGTCGAACATATCGGTGATAAAGTATTTCGCATCTTTCGCGCTGTAGGTGAACGTGTCGGTAAAAGTCCCGTCGGCTTCCACTTTCAACAGATACTCGTTTCGGGTATAGTCATTGACTTGAACAAGCCAACCGTCACCGAATTTTACTGCGTTCTTTATCCAGTAATTGCCCATCTCTTTTTCAGTGCGTTGAAGGATATTGCCTTTATAATCATAACGGATAACTTCGAGCGTATTATCACAGTACACGTATGTGGCACCGTTAATATTCTGGGTGGCTTCTTGCGGTTGGTTAATTGTTTCGAACACCGTAATACCATTATCATCGCAGACCGCTTTTTCAAAGTACTTCCTTACATTGCCGTTATCAACCGTGATGTCCCACAAAATCTGTCCGCTTAGGTCAAGGAGAATCAATCTACTGTAGGTTGGCAGTTCAAAGGAATAGCTATTACTTCCGAATATCACGATATAATTTTTATAAACAACATAATCTCTGATGTTGAAATAAGGAAACTCCACTTGCCAGAGCGGGGTATCGCCCTCGTACTTTCCGAAAACGACCTTATCGGGCATATTCATTTCGAGTGTTTCATCATACTTTTGGGTATCGTAATATCGGTATTCATCGTTCAATGGGATGTTATAACCGTATTTAGTTTTATAATTCCACAGCTGCTCAATATCCGCCGGTGTCGGCGCGTTTTGCGAAATCTCATAACCGCCTACGCTTCTTTGAATGACCTCGGCGGTTTTATCGTAGGCAAAAGTGCCGGTGGTGATGTCGCGGTAGACGTTTTTAATCTCGCCGCGCGCAAGCCCCTCGGTCGAGAGATTATTTGTCGTAAAGAAGGTCACAGCTGCGTTGTATTCCCTTGCTTCGGCAGCGATGGCAAACGCCGACGATCCTCCGCCGAGAATCAACACCGCCAAACAAGCCGCAAGCGCGGGTCTCAGCCGGAATCTGCGAACGGGTTTTGCCTTGTTTTCGAGCAATGCGATGGTTTGATTATTAAAATCTTCACTTAATTTCACCGCGTCCAGTGCGTCGCGGTAGTTGTTATGCTTCATCTTCAAAACCTCCCAGTGATTGTCTCAAT
>CAZTDA010000301.1:0-3609 GCA_964612155.1 uncultured Eubacteriales bacterium
ACATTGGGTAAAACCACTTTAATTTTGCCTTGAGTTTAAAGTGGTTTTACTATAATTTTGAATATTCCCCTATAAAAACCAGATACTAACCCCGAATTTGCGATTCAGCGAATTTCGGGGGAATTTTTTATGAAAGAGAAAACGATTGCCTGGATTTTAATTCTCGGCATCATTGTCCTGTTTGTTCTTGTGTCGGCTGCACAGTGGTTTTTATTCAACTCCGAAAACTGCAACTTCACCAGAACCGTTGAAGACGCCATCCGCAGCGCTTATTCGGGCGACTGGGTCAACGCGCAAAAGCAGGCCAAAAAAGCCGACGACATCTGGAATCGGGGCAATTTTATCGTGGCGGTCAAGTATGCCGAGACCGATTACACGTTCTTAAATGTCTATCTCACCCGCTTTCAACTCGCCATTGCGCAAAAGGATGCCGATGAGGCCGCTAAAGAGGGCTTTTCGGCGCTGTATATCTTTAATAACATCACCTCGGTCTCCCCGAAACCGTAGGAGGTGACTGTATGATTTCACTACTCGTTTATATCATCCGCTGCCTGATTTTAATTTTCGGCATCTGGTTTATCAGCATCATCATCGGCAAAAAGTCGCTGGCTCAGCTCACCCCGTTCGATGTCGGCATCCTGATGATCATCTCCAACGTGGTCTCGCAACCGGTGGTCAACAAGGACTCGTTTAAAACCACCTTCGGCATCATTTTGCTGTCGCTCAGCATCATCGTGATCGGCAAACTGTCGCTCAATAAAAAGTTCTATCGGGTCGATTACACCCCGTCCATTTTGGTCGCAAACGGGGTCATCAACAAGGCACAACTCAAAAAGAATCGGCTCAGCATCTTTACGTTGATGTCCATGCTGCGGGTGCAGGGCTACTCCAAGCTCGCGGACGTCAATTTTGTGCTGATGGAGCTCGGCGGCGATATCTCGGTCATCCCGAAAAACAGCGCCAAACCCGCCACAGTCGAGGACTTAAACTTACAACAGCCCGAGGACGACATCACCTTCCCGGTGATTATGGACGGCGAGGTTTTTAAGGATATCCTGCCCTATGTCGGCATCGACGAACAGTGGCTGCGCGACGAGCTGCAAAGAACCTATCAGACCCGCCCCGAGGATGTTTTTTACGCCGAAGCCGATAAGAGTAAAACCTTGTATATCAACCGCTACACCCAAAGCGGAAAGCGGTAAAATCGAAACCCGGTAAGGAATGGTTTTGACTATTCCGTTTCGAATCAAGTAGGGGCGGCCATTGGCCGTCCGCATACGGCGGGGAGTTATATGTTGTAGGGCGCGACGACCCGGCGCGACGACCCGGCGCGACGACCCGGTGCGCCGTGTGGTACCAATTCGGCGGGATTATCCGACGCAACGGGCGGGTCATAAATCCACGCGGTGGGAACGGGACGCCGACCCCTACGGAACGGGTTGCCGGGGGCCTTTGGGTTGCGAGATTCTTCGACTTCGCTCAGAATGACAGGACGGTATGCGCGGCATTTTCCGACTTATAGTGCGCGGCATCCCTGACGCGCCAAGCGGATTTTTGAACTTTGAATTTTAATTCCCCTCCCTCCCACCGCCGAAAATCGATTGTTTTTTCGGCGTTTTTGTGTTATATTAACACTAACATCAATGTCTTCGAATGAGAACAATACGAATCGGGGGAGTTATACCATGAAACGCTATGGCTCGGTCATTGCCGTCCGTCCGGAAAAGCTCGAGGAATATAAAAAGCTGCATGCCGCCGCCTGGCCGGAAGTGCTGGCTATGATCAAAAAGTGCAACATTCAAAACTATTCGATCTATTACCGCGACGGGCTGCTGTTCAGCTATTTTGAATACATCGGTACCGACTACGCCGCAGACATGGCCAAAATGGCCGCCGATCCGGTCACGCAGGACTGGTGGAAACATACCGACCCCTGCCAAAAGCCGGTCGATACCGCAAATCCCGGCGAATGGTGGTCGCCGACCGAAGAGGTCTTCCACGTTGATTAGAGGTTAAAGATAAATTTTTCAACCCAGAACCCATAAAAGGACAACACATATGACTTCACGAGAACGCATTCTAACCTCGATCAATCACAAAGAACCCGACCGGGTGCCGCTCGACCTCAGCGCAACCCCGAGTTCGGGCATTTCCGCCATCGCTTATAACAACCTCAAACAACACCTCGGCATAAATGACGGCCACACGCGCATTTATGATGTCGTTCAGCAGCTTGCCCAACTGGAGGATGAAATCATTGACCGATTCGGTGTCGACGTGTTGGACATCGGGCGCGCATTCAACACCGCAGAAACCGATTGGTACGACATTAAACTCCCCGACGGCAGCAAAGCCCAATATCCCCTGTGGTTTCGTCCGACCGAAAAACCTGACGGCAGCCATATTGTGCTCGACGAAGACGGCGATAAAATTGCCCAAATGCCCCCGAGCGGCACATTTTTCGACCAGACCTGCTTTCCGTATATAGACTGCTACCCCGCCGATTATAAAGACCTCGGCAAGGCCATGAACAAGGTGCTGTGGCAAAAGCTCGCCCACAGCCCTTGGGACAACGCCGCAGCGCCCGATTTTTATAAACAGCTGCGCGAAAGAGCGTTGTTTCTGCGCCAAACTACCGATCAAGCGCTGATGATTGTCTGCGGCTGTAATTTGTTTGAATGGGGCACGTTTTTACGCCGCATGGATAACTTCCTCGTGGACTTGCTTTTGGAACCCGAAGAAGTCAAGAAACTGCTCGACGCATTGATGGAACGCCATCTCGCCTCGCTCGAAAAGGTCTGCGCTGCGGTCGGTGATGTGGTGGATATCCTGCGGTTCGGGGACGACCTTGGCACCAACGACGGCCCGTTCATGAACCCCGAAATCTACCGCAAGCTATTCAAACCCCGCCATACCATGCTCTGCGACTATGTCCACAGCCACAGCAGCATGAAGACCTTTCTGCATTCCTGCGGTTCTCTGCGTGAATTGATGCCCGACCTGATCGAGGCGGGCTACGATATCCTAAACCCGATTCAAACCACCGCGCGGGGCATGGATCCGGTCGAGCTCAAACGCGAATTCGGACGCGACATCACCTTTTGGGGCGGCGGCTGCAACACCCGTTGGGTATTAAACCGCGCAACCCCACAAGAGGTCTACGATTATGTCAGCCGGATGCTCGACATCTTTTTTCCGGGCGGCGGTTATGTTTTTAACACCGAACATAATATTATGCCGGACGTCCCGCCCGAAAACATAATTGCGATGTATAAAGCGGTTCACGACTTCGCCAAATAAATAGTAAAGTAATCAATACATATGGGAGGCAAACAAGCACATGGAACAAGTAAACATCCACCGCCAAAATCCCCCGCAGTGGTTCAAGGAGGCCGATTTCGGCATCTTCATCCACTGGGGTCCGTCGAGCGTCCCTGCATTCGCACCGGTCGACGTCGACGACTACGCCAAACTGATGCGCGAAAAGCCGCCCGAGTACATGTTTAAAAACATCCCCTACGCTGACTGGTATCAAAACAGCATACGCATTAAAGGCAGCCCCGCGAACCTCTACCATAAGGAACACTTCGGCGAAAAACCCTACTCCGC
>CAZTDA010000302.1:0-3608 GCA_964612155.1 uncultured Eubacteriales bacterium
AGATTTGATCCTTGGAAATGCCTGTTATAACAGAACCGACCGAATTTACACCCAACCCGAAATAATCATAGATCAATTTCCATATCGGGCTAAGTGGTTCGCCAACCGAGATGCCGATGTTCTTCATATCAACGGGATTAACGCAAATCGGACTATCGGCGAAAACGGGGGTTTTGAAAAAGCAACTGTCGACATCAAGCCAGATCAATTCGTCGTCGCAGCGACTCTCAAATTCGGCAGCGGCGACCAGTTTATCGACAAAGGGAATCGGTCTGTATGCTTCGGGCAAATTGAAGTTGATTTGCTCGATTCCGGGTATATCTATCGTCAGATTTAGGTGTTCAGGTGTCATGACGGTGAATTTGTATTGACCGGTCATATCGGTGTTATGACACAGAGAATCATATAGCAACCGTGCTTGTTCAATGCAGAGTGAATGACCCACAAAAGTCCCGATTCGCTTCATGAATACACCTCCTGTGTGTATGCTTATTCCATTATAGCGGTACATTTTTGAGAATTCAATATATTCGGGTTTACAGAGTAGATTTTGACAAAGCATCGAACTCCTTTTCCCGCCTGACCGCCTTCGGCAACGCCGAGCGAGCCAAAGAAGCCGTGGAACGGCTGAAAAAGATTTTAAAGTAACACTTAACTGTCATTCTGAGCGCAGTCGAAGAATCTCGGACTGATAATGGCTTATTAATGCACTTATTTCAGTATTAATAAGTGAGAGATCTTTCGCTCCGCTCAGGATGACAAACTGTGTTCAACATAATTAAAACGGTATCGCCAAAAGCGGTGCCGTTTTTTTTAAATGTAGGGCGGGATGACCACAGCCCGCCCTACATTATTGGGTTTGACTTAATACTATCTTTGTGTTATACTATTCCTACATTTCATACTTTTAGGAGATGTTAGAATGGATAATGATAAAAATACACCAAACGGTGCTCCCATGGGCAAATATATCTTCGGGACTGTTAAGGTCGGCGAAAAAGGGCAGATTGTCATCCCCAAAGAGGCCCGTGATGTTTTCAACATCAAGCCGGGCGATATGCTGTTGCTGCTTGGCGACGAAAATCAAGGCATTGCGATTGTCAAAAGCGACTTTTTGCACGACGCAATCAATGAATTCTCAAAGCAGATCATGAGTGCGCGCGAGATCAAGGAGGAATGAGTGATGACTGCGATTCAGACCACCGGACTCACTAAAAAATTCAAAGATAAACTTGCCGTGGACAATCTCAATTTATCGATTGAAAACGGCGAATTGTTTGCTTTGCTCGGCGTGAACGGCGCGGGCAAAACCACGACGATCAAAATGCTCTCGGGGCTCTGTATGCCGACTTCCGGCGACGCCGAAATGCTCGGCGACAGCATTACAAAAGCCGCGCACAAAGTCAAGGAGAACACCAACGTCTCCCCGCAGGAGACCGCTGTCGCCCGCAACCTGACCGTGCGCGAAAATCTTGAACTGATCGCGGGGATTTACGGCGCGGACAAAAAGACCGCCAAAGAAAAAGCCGTGAGTATGATTGAAAAATTCGCACTCGGCGAAGTCGCGGATAAAAAAGCAAAAATCTTATCGGGCGGCATGCAGCGGCGCTTAAGCATTGCGATGGCGTTAATCTCCGACCCGAAGATATTATTTTTAGACGAGCCGACGCTCGGGTTGGATGTGCTGGCACGCCGCGAACTCTGGAAAGCCATCAGCGCGTTAAAGGGCAAGGTCACGATGATTCTGACAACCCATTACATGGAGGAGGCCGAGGCGCTCTCCGACCGCATCGGCATCATGGCGGACGGGCACCTGAAAGCCATCGGCACCGCCAAAGAACTGATTGAAAAAACCGGCGCAAAGAACTTCGAAGACGCCTTTATCGCACTGGCGACGGACACGAAAGGAGCGGCTGTATGAGAATGTTTTGGTTTGCTTCCCGCAACCGCAAGGAGATGCTGCGCGACCCGCTCAATCTCGCGTTCGGGCTCGGGTTCCCGGTTGCCATTATGCTGCTGCTCTCGGCAATTCAAGCCAATATTCCGGTCGAATTGTTTACCATCGACCGTCTCACACCGGGCATTGCGGTGTTCGGATTGTCGTTCGTTACGTTATTCTCGGCCACGCTGATCTCCAAAGACCGCACGGGCTCGTTTTTATTGCGGCTGTTTACTTCGCCGATGACGTCCTCGGACTTCATCTGGGGTTACATACTGCCGATATTCCCGATGGCGCTCGCTCAGATTGCCATCTGCTTTGCGGTAGCGATCGCGCTGGGTCTGACGGTAACGGTCAACATCCTGCTCTCAATTGTTGTGCAGATTCCGACGGCGGTTTTGTTCATCGGCATTGGGCTGCTGTGCGGCAGCATGTTCAACGATAAGCAGGTTGGCGGCATCTGCGGCGCACTGCTCACGAACCTCAGCGCGTGGCTGTCCGGCACTTGGTTCGATCTAAATCTTGTGGGCGGCGCGTTCAAATCCGTCGCTTATGCCCTACCCTTTGCGCATGCGGTCAACGCCGGAAGAGCCGCACTCTCGGGCAATTACGCAGCCATCATGACCGATTTGTGGTGGGTGATCGGTTATGCGGCGGTAGTATTGGGAATTGCGATTCTTGTCTTCAGCCGCAAGATGAAGAGCGATAAGGTATAAAAATGATAAAAAAGCCGCTTTCGGAAATGACCCTTGAGGAACTGTGGCAGCTGTTCCCTATTATTTTGACCGAACATAACCCCTGCTGGAAGGATTGGTACAAAGAAGAATCGGCGCTGCTGCAAAAAATCCTGCCGCCGGAGTTGATCGTCCGGATCAGCCACATCGGCAGCACGGCGATTGACGGGATCTGGGCGAAACCGACCGTCGATATCATTATCGAAACAACGCCGGAATGTGATTGGGATTTGATATCAAAAATTATGGACGAGAACAGCTACGGCTGCATGTCCAAGAACCCAAACCGGATTACCTTTATGAAAGGGTACACCGAAGACGGATTCGCCGAAAAGGTGTTTCATCTGCACCTGCGCCGAGTCGGAGATCACGACGAGCTGTATTTCCGTGATTATATGAACGAGCATCCGGAAATCGCAAAGTATTATGAACGACTCAAGCTCGAGCTGTGGAAAAAGCACGAACACAACCGCGACGCCTACACCACGGAAAAGACCGCGTTTGTCAAGGAATACACCAAGAAAGCAAAAGCGGATTATCAGGGGCGGTATTAAAAGTTATAGTTTCATCTTCAACTACGCGCGTTCCGCGCTCCGCTCAGGATGACATACGAAAAAATCGCGAAGTGGTGACACTTCGCGATTTTTATACCATTGAATTTCACCACCGCACCGCTACCAGACAAACGGGACTGTCACTGTGAACTTTTAACTGCCAACTGTTCACTTATTTGTGATCTGGTTCATATATTCGAACGCCGTGGCGGCAATTTGCTTCAAGCAGCCGTCGGTGAACGGATCGGTCATATCGGCGACTTTGCAAAGCTCGGTGAAGGTCTTTTTGCCGGTGCAATCGACGAGCTTGTTATAACGATCCCAGGCATCCTTGCGATCCTTGCGGCTCTGCGCCCAGAAAGCCAGCGCGACGCTCTGCGC
>CAZTDA010000303.1:0-3592 GCA_964612155.1 uncultured Eubacteriales bacterium
GGTATAGCTGTATGTACTGAAATGGCTCATTGAATCTCCCGTAATGGTAAATGTGTCGTCGCCGTTAAACGTAAAGGTCGAAGTCACTTTCCCTTGCGGGTTTAAGAAGCTGCCGGTGGTGCCGGTTGTGTAATACAGTAATTCCACTTCACCCGACAAACTTGGGTCAGAGTCGGCGAGTATGGCGCGTAGCGTTTCAACGCTTCCGCCCGAGGCGAAGTAATCTTCAAAAGTACTCTGGAGAGACGCATCGATGACGACGAATATCTTATCGGAGCCCTTTTTGAAAACCACGATGTCTGCATTGCCATAAGTACCGAGGGGATCGTTGGTTTTGCCGCCAAAGGTGATATTATCAAGGATGGTGGGAGTGGGTTCTGCACTCCAGGCAAAACTTGCAAATGATGCAAATACTGTCATGGCCAAGAGAAAGATCCCGATTTTTGATAGTTTTTTCATATATTTTCGTTCCTTTCAATGGAAGCGTATATTTTAATTGTCAACCGCTTCTGCGGTTTACGCCATCATAATACCACCTTCTTCATGACTTGAAAGTGACTTTATCACATCTAAAAACCAATAATGTGACAGCTTACTCATATTCTTTTTCTATTTCGATTTCATTTCATAAAACGGCTTCTGTCGCCGCCTTAAAGTGTATAGTGACATTCATTAACCAACTCTGTATCCGCGGATTGATGGTGCAAAACGCCGGAGCAGCTTGAAAATTAACGCCCGCTTCTTACAAAGCGGGCGCCTTTTCTAACATTATTAATCCGTACTCCTGTAGGGTGCGGCACCGGTTTCCGACATAAGCGTGACTGCGCGGCTTCACTCCTTCTTTGCGAGAAAGTGTGACGTAGGGGCGATACGGACTGCGGTCCGCCGCAATTGCCCTTATACCTTATTTATTTTCTCTTGACGATTAACTTTTCTTTTATAACCGCCGTCTCCTCAAACTCATACTCCCCGTCCCGATAAACGCTGTTCACCGCTTTTCCGTCGGCGGTCACTTTGCCTCCGGCGAGTTTGGTGCGCAGCTTTTTCAACTGTAATTCCCCGCCCAAAATCGTGAGTTCCAACGCGTTCTCGGTGATTTTCACCGTACCCCAAGCCGAGTCCACGCTCCAAATACAGCGGAATTCGGGCAGTTCATCAATCGGGTCAAATCCGATCATTCCTTTTGCCATATCAAATTGAAACCCCGAAATCAGCGGAATAAACGCATAGCTCGCCATCGAACGGGCGTAGTTGTTGCCGCATTCGATCTCGTTGTAGGGGTTGCGTTTCTTGCCGTCGTATTTTTCGCGCACCGCCCGCACCATCTCCAACGCCTGCGCTTTCAACCCGTGTTTATATAATAACCCTGCGGCGGCGTATTCAAAGCCATGCATGGTCTCCTGACAATAGGGAATCGGAATCGCGGGCTTTTCCGCACCCTCGGGGAAGGTGCAAATGATGGTGCCGCCCTCGTCGTTCAGCGAATACAAGCGGAACGGGTTATAAAACTCCCGCACCGAGGATTTATAGTTGTTTTGATATAAGCTCTCAAGCGCAATTTGTACATGGTCGGGGTCAAACAGCTCACCCAACCCGCAGATATCCGCATGCCATTGGCCTAACAACTGGTCGATCTCGCAGCCGTCACCGATCTGGTATTTGATCTGTCCGGCTTCGTCGTTCCAGTACTGTGCATGGGCATCCGGGTATGGGTCGAGAATGTGCTCGTCGTGTAAATCAATCTTCTGCTGATAATACTTGCCGTTAAATAATTCCTCGGTCTTTTTCTTCCCGCTCTCGTATACCGCAAGGTACTCTTTGGCTTTCTCCGGTTCGCCTAAATATTCCGCCATCTCGGCTCCGGCTTTTAAAGCCGCTAAATAAAATCCCTGCAGCCACGACGACGGCCCGAATAGCTCCATATCAAGTGTGTGGTGCTGTCGGCCCTCCAACATGCCGTCTTTGTCCAAATCCCAGCGGTCGCGGTTCTCGGAACTCCACGCATATTCGAGCGATTTTTGAACCTTCGGCCAAAGACCTCTCAGCCAGTTATCGTCGCCGCACAGCTTCCAATCGCGCCAGACCTTGAGCACGCCGCCGAACTGCCCGTCTGCACAGGCGCGGAACATGTGGATATTGCCGAGCGGCAGCATCAGCCGAAACTGCATTTCTCCCGTGGGCAACTGGTTATAGGTATAATCCAAATCTCGCACCGACCGTTCCAATTTCGGGAACAAAAACGGCAGCGCGTAAGCGTAGTTCCACACGTGCGTGCAGCTGCCCTCGCAGCTTCCGATGGTGGAGTAAATGCCCTCCCAACCGTAAAACTCGCCGTTTTCCAACCGCATGGTTGTGGGCGTTTTGAGCACCGAAAGGGTCGCGGAAATCGCCTCAAGCACCTCGGGCGGCAGGGTTGATTCGGACAGCGCTTTTTGAAATTTCATGCTGTCCCCGCGCAAGCGCACCCAATTTTTCAAGCAATAATCCGCGCAGTCGGCAGCCCCGGAAAACAGCTTCGCATAATAGTTTTTCCACTTGGTATCCCACGGCACATCCCCCACGGCAAAAAAGGGCTTCGGTTCGGTGCGTGCGGTCTCGGGATAATACCAACTCATCACAAACCGCACGGTTTTGCGCTCATTCGGCTTGACCAAAACACGCGCCTCAATCGCGGCGGTATCGAATTTACCCGGCGTGTCATAGTTGCGCGGCGGCAGAACCGGCTTCTCGGTCATCTCGCGCCAAAAGGTCTCCAGCGCGTCGTTCCAGCCGCCCCGGTAACGGTAAAGTTGAACAGAAGTGTTTTCGCAATCGGTCTCGAAACACAGTTCTCCTCCGCCCGACAGCAGAACGCCTTTTCCGCTCTCAAGCGGCTTGTTCACGCTGTTTTCGGCGGGATTTGCCACGCTGAAGCACACGCCGTATTCCAGTTCCGAATCGGTGGTATTATTGATTTCAATCTCAAAAAACGCCGCCGGAATCGAGCTGTCGGCGTCGTTCAGCGGAATAAACGGGTTAAACGCGGTCAGTTTGACATCTGCGGGAAAATGCGGATCGGAAAACGCGATGTCGGCGAACGGGAAATTGCCCTCGAATTTGCAGTTTTTAAAATGCGGGAAGCCCGCCATGCTCTGGTTTTCGGGGCCGGTTCCCCAAAACGGATCGCCGATGCGCCCGATGTAATGACCGTACAAATCGCCGTTCAGCACTCTGGTGTCAAGGATTTTGCCGTCCATGTTCAGCGCCCTCACCGCAAAATGCGAGTAGCCGTTGAACGAACCCTTGGAGGGCTTATTAAATATCTCCCAGTCGATCAAGCGTCCGTTGCCCGCAAGCCCGACGCACCCACTGCCGATTCCGCCGAGCGGAAAAGAGACCAGTTGTGTAAATTCGCCGCTGTATTTCATATTGCTTTTCTCCTGTTTTTTGCTTATATTTTCACTTTGTAAATACAATCGTATACTCTTCTTGAATCAATGAAAGCGGCCGTCCCGCCATATCCATGATGTTGGTAAAATGACAGGGCAGCCCGTTTGCTTTGAATAATTCAGGACTATCCATCAAATGAAAATGCAGATGCGGTGCATTTGAG
>CAZTDA010000304.1:0-3585 GCA_964612155.1 uncultured Eubacteriales bacterium
CTATATTTACCGACTCGGTAAGAATATTAATTATATAACAAAAAGTTGTTTGATATTTTGTATGGATAAAACGGATTAAAAACCGGGCTTCGGCGGTTTGCCGAAGCCCGGTTTTTCAGTTGATATTCGTTAAAGGATTTACGCTTTCTTCTTGGCAAACTTCATGATCAGCAGCACGCCGACCATCAGGACGATTGCGATGGGCAGCATGATAAGGGCGTTCTGCAAAAAGCCGGCGACCAGATAGCAGACAAACGATACACCCGCCACCAGCAGGGCGTATGGCATTTGAGTTGAAACGTGGTTGATGTGGTCACACTGCGCGCCCGCAGAAGCCATGATTGTCGTGTCGGAAATCGGGGAGCAATGGTCACCGCAGACCGCGCCCGCCAAGCAGGCAGAGATCGTGATGACCAAAATCTCGCTCATTCCGGGGAAGATGGCAATGACAATCGGGATCAGGATGCCGAATGTACCCCAAGAGGTGCCGGTCGAAAAAGAGAGTCCCAACGCCACAAGGAAAATGATCGCGGGCAAAAACGCGCTTGCGGTTGCATTATTGCCGACGAGTCCGGCGACAAAGTCCCCTGCGCCGAGGTAATCACGGCAGAAACCGGACAATGTCCAGGCAAACACCAAAATCAAAATGGCGGGTATCATCGCTTTAAAACCCTCGGGAATACTGGCGGCGAATTCCTTGAACGAGATGACTTTTCTCGGGATGTACAGCAAAAAGGTCAGCACCAACGCTGCAAACGAGCCCAAAACCAGACCCACCGAGGCATCGGAGCCCGCAAAGGCCTCGATAAAGCTTGCACCCTCGAAGAAGCCGCCGGTATAGATCATGCCCAAAACGCAGCAGACGATGAGCAGAAGAACCGGGATGATCAAATCAAAAACCTTGCCTTTTTCGGAGATATTCTGTTCTTCTGCATAGGGTCTTGCATCGGTGGTGAACAGATCGCCTTTTTCGGCGTTGTCCTCATGCTTTTTCATCGGGCCGAAATCAAACTTGAGCACGGCGATTAAAATTAGCATGACAATGGTTAAAATGGCGTAGAAGTTATACGGGATGGCTTTGATGAACATCGAAAAGCCGTCGATGCCGGTGCCCTCGGTCGAGGAGGTCACCGCCGCCGCCCAGCTTGAGATCGGGGCGATGATGCAGACCGGCGCTGCGGTCGCATCAATGATGTAAGCCAGTTTTGCGCGGGAGATTTTATGTTTGTCGGTCACGGGGCGCATGACGCTGCCGACCGTGAGGCAATTGAAATAGTCATCAATGAAGATTAAAACGCCCAATCCGGCTGTGGCAAGTTGTGCGCCGGTTCTGGTTTTGATCTTTTTGGCGGCCCATCTGCCGTATGCAGCGGAACCGCCCGCTTTGGTCATCAGCGAAACCATGATGCCCAAGATGACCAAAAAGATTAAAATACCGACATTCCAAGAGTCGCCCGCTTTTTCGGTCATGACTTCAAAAATTGAAGTGACGGTACCCATCGGACTGAAGTTGCTGTAAAACAACGCGCCGGTCAGAATGCCGATGAAAAGGGAGACATAGACCTCCTTGGTCAGCAGGGCGAGCACGATGGCGACAATGGGCGGTACCAATGCCCAAAAAGTGGCGTACATGTTGCTTTGGGGCGCCGCTTCTTCTTCGGCGGACGCTTCGACCACAGTTGTCTCACTGACGATCTCGGGTGCGGCGGTGGTCACGGCGGTCTCCGGGGATGCGGTTTCGCTTGCGCCCATCACCATGCCGAAAATAGACGCGGCGAGGATACAGACCAGGGCGAATACCAGCAGACGGCTTCTTTTTTCTCTTCTTGACTTGATTCTCATCTTTTTCTTCCCTTCCCAAAAATAATAAGAGGCCATACACGCAGATGTGGATTGCGTGCACGGCCTTAAAACGCGGTGTACACCTTATGCAAAAGAGTACACCGGGTCTATGAGACGGTTTTCGGCAATGATAGCGCTCCACATCCGTGACAGTCCGCTGCATGTTCTGCAGCGGCCCAGCGACAGACGCAGGGCGTGCGTTTTGCCGCTTCGGCGGTAGCTCCTTTCCTTTGCGTCCCGCCCGGACATTGCAAAGTACTGATAGCGACCGCGCCTCTATCATTGTCCCGGGATACCCCGAAACAAACGATAACTCAATGTAACACGACTTTAAAAAGCTTGTCAAGCGTTTTCGGGATTTTTGCCAATTTGACGAAAAATCAGAGAAAAATTGTCACCAAATGCCGAGCACATTCTGCATCAACTGAACCCTGCGATGCAGACCCAACAGTAAGCAGGTGAGAATCGGCTTCTGTGCCGTTTTTGATCAGTTTACGATATTGGTATTCAAGCTGATGGCGTCCAACGCGTTACGATCAGAAAATTGCTCAGGTTTTAAGCGGCGCAAAAACACTGCCGGACACGTCCAACGCGGTGAAAACTGTGGTGATAACCGAGGCCTGCACAAACCACAGAATGAACTGAGGGAGAACGAAAAGCCGGATCACGTCCAATGCAAGACAACAAAAAGTTCCGACCGGTTGGTCAGATTTTTTTCTTTTGAATCGTCGATAACTGCGAAAGCAGTACCGCCGTAAATACCAAAATAGCGCCGACCGTTTCGCGCATGGTGAGTTGTTCATGCAAAATCAACCAGCCGAAGAAAGCCGCAAAAACTGCTTCGAGCCCGAATACGACCGAGGCCACGGCGGGCGGGGTGGTTCTTTGACCGAGGATTTGAAAGGTATATGCCACGCCGCAGGCCAAAAATCCGGTATATAACAGCGGAATCCGGGCGGCGTAAATAGCCGAAAGATCGGGTTTTTCGAACACAAACATCGCAATGGTAGATAACACCGCAGCCACAAAAAACTGGATGCAGGATAATTTTACACCGTCGACAAGCGGGCTGAAATAATCGATTACTAAAATATGAAATGAAAAAATCAAAGCGCACAGTAAAACCGGAATATCTCCTTTATCAAGGGTAAAGTGGCTGTCCATGCTCATGAAATAAAGCCCTGCCATTGCAAAGGAGACACCGATCCATAAAAAAAGCCCGGCTCTCTTTTTTAAAAACAGCCCGATAATCGGAACCAAGACCACATATAGCGCCGTTAAAAAACCGGCTTTACCGACGGTGGTGGATTTTAATCCGATCTGCTGCAGTGCCGTTGCCGCAAAAATCAGGATTCCGCAGAGGACACCGCCCAACCACAAATTTTCCCGCTTGGTGACGATTTTACAGTTGCTCTCGTGCGCAAAGGCCTTTTTCGGTTCGCGCCGAAAAAGAAAGATCACGGGCAGCAAAACAAGTCCGCCAAGCCAGAAACGGACTGCATTAAAAGTGAACGGCCCGATGTAATCCATGCCCACGCTCTGGGCCACAAAAGTCAAGCCCCAGATCAAAGAGGCGAAAAACAAAAACGCCGAGCCCTTGATTTTATCTTGGTTTTTATCTATTTTATTCATCTAGTGATCAAAATCCTCGATATTTTTCTGCACGTTCGGTGTGAATACGACACATTTTTAATCATAACATAAAGCAGGCACTTTGGCAATCCTCACATATAAAACATATTT
>CAZTDA010000305.1:0-3548 GCA_964612155.1 uncultured Eubacteriales bacterium
GTGATTGATTGAAAGAAAGAGTTAACGACCTTCTCGCCGAAATCCATATTCCCTATCGTTCCGGGATTATAATATTCTGACAATAAAAAAAGGATTGCGCCAGACAGAATCAACCCTCCGGTCAGTTTAAAAACCAGCGAGGAATGGAGCATCATGTTCCGTTTCCTTTTCAACGAACCGACCAGATCGTACCAGACCAACACACCCATACCGCCGATGACGATTAACGACATCACTGTGATTAAAACAATCGGCGAATCTTGAAACGGAATCAGGTTTACAAAAGCGCCCTCGCTGCCCATGAGATCGAATCCTGCGTTGCAGTAGGCCGATACAGAAATAAAAACCGATTTGAAAATTCCGCCCGTACCGTATCGGTTGACAAATACAGGCATTAAAATTGCGGCGCCGATTGCCTCAATCGCAAATGAGAACATCACGACTGCGCGTAAAATCGTCCAGATATCCGGCAGCGAGTCGTAATTGACCGACTCGGAAGCCAACGAGAGATCTTTGAATCCGAATTTGCGTTTTAAAAAGCTGCCGACAAAAAGCATGATCGTGATTAAACCCAGTCCGCCGATTTGGATGAGCAGTAAAATGACGGCCTGCCCGAAGACCGACCAGTAGTTGTATGTATCTTTGACCACCAATCCGGTCACACAGGTCGCGGAGGTAGCCGTGAACAGGCAGTCGGTGAACGATGTGACGATTCGGTGCCGTGTTGCGATCGGGAGCATTAAAAGCAGCGCTCCCAACAGAATCACGCCGACAAAACTGACGACGATCATAACCGTGGGTGAGACAGCGCTGAAAGGCCCCTTCCGCTTTTTTCTCAACATTTTTTAATGACTCCTTCGTTCAGTCAGATACAACCGACTGAGTCGGTACCGACGAACTGATTAAAGAGGAAACCGGCATCTGTGAATTGGAGCTCGAAACCGAACTGTTCGGGTTTGACGGAGCGCTCCCGGTATCAGGAGCTGCCATCGCATCCCCGTGAACCGCATAGGCGAGCGCATAGAGCATATCGGTTACCGCCGGGGTGTATTTTTCAACATAACTGTTATCGATTTCGTAAATTTTGCCCGCCGAAGCAGCGGCGAGCTGATAAAAGTCGCTGCTGTTGATATAGGTGATGGCGGGCGGATTTGAGACGATGATGACATCGGGATTCGCCGCTAAAATCCGGTCAAACGGCATCGCATAGCCCCGCAGATCGGCTGCAATATTAGTCACGCCCGCAAGCTGCATAATGATGCCCGCAAGGGTGTCACCCGTGGCAACCGCGCCTTGGTTCGAAAGCACAAAGATGCCTGTGGGTTTTACCACATCTTTTAATTTATAAGCGACATAATCGAGCTTTTTCTCAAAATCGGCCAAATAATCCTTTGCCAACGCTTCGGCGCGGTTTGTACCGCGCAGCACCTTTGCCACATCTGTCACACGCTGTTCGACTTCTTCGATGGTCGTGGGAATCGGCAGCACACAGACGGTGATATTGTGTTCGAGCAGTTTTGCCGTTGCTTCCTGCGGGAGCGACGTTGCGGCAAAAACGACCTGCGGCGCGAGCGCGATAATGGCATCGACATCGGGTTCGTTGACCGTGCCCATGCTTGGCAGCAGCCGCACATTGCCGTTATAATCGCAGAATTCGCTGCGTCCGACTAAAACCTGGGACTGTTTCAATCCGTATATGATTTCGCCGAGATAGGGCGATAAGGTGACGACCGCCGTCGGATAATCTGCGATCTCGGCTCCGCCGACTGTGACGGGATAGTTCTTGGGTCTCGAACAGGCGGGCAAGAGCATCAATACAACAAGGAGGACGACGAACAGTTTTTTCATGGTTTTATCTCCCGAAACGTTTCATTATCATTTATTATCTGTCTGTTTAATACGGTTATTCCGCGCAAAAGAGGTCGTTTTCGACCTTGGCGCAGAGGTAATGGTAAACCGGCAGATGGAGTTCCTGAACTTTATAGGTCTCTTTTTCCGGAACGCGGATGCAAATGTCGCTGTATTGCTTTAACTTGCCGCCCGTTTCGCCGGTTAGACCGATCACGGTCATACCGAGCGCACGCGCCGTCACAGCGGCATAAGCGGTATTTTTGGCGTTTCCCGAGGTCGAGATGGCGATTAAAACATCCCCGGCGCGTCCGTAGGCCATTAATTGCTGTGCATAAATCATATCGGGGTCGATGTCGTTGGCAACTGCCGTGGAAAGCGAGATGTTTTCGCATAAATCGTGCGCGGGAAGACCACCTTGCAGTTTCTCACCGAGCATTCCGCCCAAATCCGCATCGGCTGCCGCAAGACGGCATTTTGTCGCATCATCGAGCGGACGCTTGGACAAAAAGCCCTTGACAAGTTCCCCGACGATATGGGTGCTGTCGGCGGCGCTTCCGCCGTTGCCGCAGATATAGACGCGTCCGCCGCCCGTAAAACAGGTTTTAAGCTCGTTTGCGGCGTTTGCAATATCCTCGCCGCAATATAAGAGTTGCGGATGGCGCTTGATTAATTCCTGAAGTTCCATTTTTTGCTTGTTTTCCTCTCGGATTTATTTGATTACCGTTTCCCCTGTCGAATCGATTCCGACGATTAAAGGCAGTTTTTCCACTTCGAGCTTTCGAACGGCTTCGCAGCCGAGGTCTTCGAAAGCGATGATTTCACTTTTCTTGACGCAGTCGGCGATCAACGCACCGCAACCGCCCAGTGCACAGAGATAATAGGCCTTATTTTTCGTGATTGAAGCGACAACCCCGGTGCTTCTGCGTCCCTTTCCGATGGTCGCAGAAAGGCCCAAATTGTAAAGACGCGGCGTATACGGATCCATGCGCGAAGAAGTTGTGGGGCCGCAGGAACCGATTACCATGCCGTTTGGCGCGGGGGTCGGGCCGCAATAATAAATCAAAGCTCCTTTGAGTTCAAACGGCAGGGGCTTTTTTTCTTCAATCAATTGCGAAAGGCGTTTATGTGCGGCGTCACGCGCGGTGTAAATGGTACCGGTCAGCAGGATATTGTCGCCGGCATGCAGCAAAACTGTTTTTTCGGCGAGTTGTTTTGTTGTTACCTCGATCACAATACCCCTCCTTTGTGCTGATGGTTGCACATCATCACGAGTGGAATTATACAATAAAACCATTCGGAAAGCAAATCTTGTTAAAAACTAAAAGCAACTATTTTAAAAGTAAAAGCCGATATGGGTTTCTTATGAGATTTTCGTTTTTTGTCAACGGAAATCAAAAATCGAGCGGTGTTTGGTGTTGGGATTTAAGCGCGTCTTTTTGCCCGAAAACAGCCGCTTGACCAACGGTCGGTCGTCCTCCGCCTCGGTGATCTTCGCCACGGCGACGGATACATTATCTTCGCCGCCCGCCGCCAACGCCGCAGTCACCAAATTTTCGGCGATATGCGCGGCGCTGTCGCAGCGCGTGATGATGTTTTCAATGGATTCATCCGAGACCATATCGGTCAGCCCGTCACTGCAAATCAAATAAATATCGTCAAACTCGGGCAGGTTTTGGCAGACGGCGGGGGTGAGAACC
>CAZTDA010000306.1:0-3547 GCA_964612155.1 uncultured Eubacteriales bacterium
TGAATACTATTCGCTGATGTACGGCCCGGCCGCTGAACCAATGAAAAAGTTTTTGTAAACTAAAAAATTACGAGAGCGGATATCTTGTAAAAAAGGACGGTTATTTTATGAAAAAGTCGATGGGAATTTCCAACGGGTTCTGCCCGCAGACGCTGTTTGTCTACGGTACATACAACGACGACGGCAAACCGGATTTCGGCCTGTTTTGCTGGGTGAGTTATTACTGGGACGAAAATTTAGGCGTGATGGCGGCGATCTGTGAGGGCAAGCGCACACGCGACAACATCCGCCGAAACGGCGTTTTTTCGATGGGGCTGGTGACCGAAGAACTGCTGCCGTATGCCGATTATTTCGGTTGCAATTCGGGTTATGATGCGGACAAGATGAAGATTGATATCGGCGTGGAAAAAGGACAGGTTCTCGCAGTTCCGGTGCTGGAAAAATGCCCATGGACGTTCGAATTGGAAGTTGACAAGACCTTTCAACACAACAGCGCGGATATTTACTTATGCAAAATCCGCAATGTATTAGCCGACGAGGCGTTATGTGACGATTCGCTTTCCAATGAGGAGAAGCTCCGCAAGATCTGCCCGGCTTGTACGGTGGGCGGCACCTATTTTGCGTGGGACGGACATGTCCTTGCAAAATGGGGCGAGCCCATGAAAACCCTATAATTATAATATCAAAGTCGGAGAAGATGGGAATGAGCGATTGGTTTACAACAGACCGCATTGATGCGGATACATCCATTATCAGTGAGTACAGACATTGGGAGGAAACGCATTGTTACCTCTTGAACGGCAGCGAACGAAGTTTATTGATTGATACCGGACTTGGGATCTGTAACATCTCTGAAAAAGTAAAAGCGCTGACGGATCTGCCTGTTACTGCGGTGGCGACGCATATTCATTGGGATCACATCGGAGGGCACAAGTATTACCCGGATTTTTATGCACATCAAGCGGAGTTGAATTGGCTTTGCGGTGAATTTCCGCTGGATATAGAGACCATTCGGGGTATGGTAACAGATCGCTGCGATTTACCCGACGGATACGATGTCGGCAACTATGCGTTTTTTCAGGGCATACCCTCACGTGTCCTTCATGACGGCGATTTGATTGATATCGGCGATCGAATAATCGAGGTGCTGCATACGCCGGGGCATTCTCCAGGACATCTGTGTTTTTGGGAAAAAGCGCGCGGGTATCTGTTTACGGGCGATCTGGTTTATAAGGATACACTTTTTGCTTATTACCCGTCCACCGATCCGGCGGCTTATCTAAACTCTTTGGAAAAAGTAGCCTCTTTGCCCGTAAAACAGGTCTTTCCTGCACATCACAGTTTGGACATCAATCCGGAAATTTTAATCCGGATGCGCGACGCTTTCCGGCAGTTGAAAACGGATGGCAAACTCTGTCACGGGAGCGGAACATTCGAGTATGGCGACTGGGCAGTATGGCTGTAGAATTGTGAGCCACTGTTCTTAGGGAATGATTTAAGAACAAAAACATTGTGCACTATATTGAGCAGTATGATGTGGCGAAAAAATAGATTGATAAAACAACGGGTGAATATTATGATCTCACATAAAGGGACGGTTATTCTCAAAACGGAGCGGCTTGAACTTCGCCGTTTTACCGCCGGTGATGCAGAGGCGATGTTTCAAAACTTTTTCAGCGACCCGGTCGCCGTCGGCTTCTCCCGATGGCAGGTGCATGAAACCATCGAGACCACAAAGGTGCTGATGACGGAATATGAGCGGGACTATCAGGAGCTCAATTGCTACAATTGGGCGATTATGCTGCGGGATTCCGGTGAGACGATCGGCAGAATCGCCGTGGCCCATTTGGACGAGCGGGTGAGCACTGCAGATATGAGCTTTTTCATCGGCAGGGCATGGTGGCATAGGGGGTATGCCTCGGAGGCGCTTTCGGCGGTGATCGGATTTTTGTTTTCGGAAGTTGGGCTGAACCGCATCGCAGCGCGGCATGACGTTGCAAACCCGAATTCGGGCGGCGTGATGAAAAAATGCGGCATGTCGTTTGAGGGGATTCTGCGTCAAGCGGGGAAAAACAGCAACGGCTTTGTCGATGTCGGACAATATGCAATCTTAGCCGAGGACTATTTCACGGGCAATCAATCGTTGTAAGACCACGGTTGATCGAACAAAACAACCGAAAAGAAGGTGGAATTCATGAAATACACAGCGTTTTTTCGGGGGCTGAATGTCGGCGGGAAAAACATTGTCAAAATGAATAATTTGAAACAACTCTTATCGAATTTGGGATTGTACCAAATCCAAACCTATCTTCAAAGCGGCAACGCGGTTTTTGAGTCCCACCTTGAAGAAACCGCATTGCGGGAGAAAATTTATACCGGTTTTGCCGAACGATTCGGCTTTGAAAGCAATGTGATCATCCGGAACGCGGACGAGCTTCGTGTAATCATTGAGCAGCTTCCTTTTTCGTCGCAGGAGATTGCCGCTGCCGAGGCAGCCGACCCACAGGCGGAACACCTTTATGTCTATTTCTTAGAGCGCTCACCGGAACAGGCGCAAATGGATTTTATTCATCAAAAATATGAAGATACTGATCAGGTAAGGGTGGGCAAGAGGGAGCTTTATCTGCTCTGCCGACAGAGCATTCGACTGTCAAAAACAGTGGTTTTCTTGTCTAAGACGTTTGATACCGCAACCGTGCGCAACTGGAAAAGTGTTTGTAATATATACGAAATGTTGAAAACACTTTAAAAATGCATTACTGAGGGGGTTTTATCATGAGAAGAAAAGACCGTGAAATTACAGATATTGCAAAGATCGAACAGATTATTAACGCGTGTGACTGTTGCCGGTTGGGATTTTGCGACGAGGGCGGCGCTTATATCGTACCGTTGAATTTCGGGTATGCAAACGGAACTTTTTATTTTCACGGCGCCTATGAAGGACGAAAAATCGATTTGATCCGAAAAACGAGCTCTGCGGGCTTTGAACTCGACACCGGGCATAAGCTGAACACCGGGGAAAATGCCTGTTCGTTTGCGTTTGCGTTTCAAAGCGTGATCGGACGGGGTTTTGTGAGCATCGTCCGAGACATTGCGGAGAAAAAAGGTGGTCTGCAATTGATAATGGCGCATTATTCCGAAAGAAACGATTTTCAATTTTCCGATGAAATGGCTGATTCTGTTTGCGTTTTCAAATTACATGTTGAAACAATGACCTGCAAGGAACATTTATAAGTGTTTTTATTTTAATCCCGAAAGAAGGCAAGCGCAGCAAGAAATCACTTGCTGCGTTTTTTATCGGGGTTTTGCCGAATTCATCGGAGATTAGTCACGCAAAGTTTTTGCAAAAATCATAAAGAGCAAACTTATCTAATTCCAAATTTTAATAAATTTATCGTAATGGGAATCATGACCTTATCCGGCCTTCTCAATGCGCGTTAAGGTAACATGATATGTGGTTTTTACTGTTGCTCCTTCTCGCCCAGCAACCGACAGACGTTGCGGAAAGATATAACCTAAACAAAGCCAACATGGATAGAATGCGAGG
>CAZTDA010000307.1:0-3534 GCA_964612155.1 uncultured Eubacteriales bacterium
AGCCAAAGCGCTTAATACCAAATAAAAGGATGTAATTAATTGAACGGTACCGGGAAAAAGTTGACGAATTCACTGGCGATTACTTCGCTGTTTATGATTAATGCGGGTGTCTATGCACTCTATGCATTATTTTACAATTTCGTTCAGCTTTTTCTCGGTACCATGCATACACCCATCGAAGTGGGTGCGCTGCTATCCTTTGGCCAAGTCGCGGCTGTAATTTCCCCGTTGCTGTTCGGCATTGCGGCGGACAAGGCAAAATATAAAAACACGATTTTGCTCATTACAATTGCCGGCTCTGCGGTCTGTTACTTTTCCATGACATTTTTCGACAGCTTTTTGTGGCATGCTGTAACAATCGCAGCGGCTCTTTGTTTTTTAGCTCCTTCGGCGACGCTGACCGATACGATCACACTCGAATACTCCTACCGCAACGGACTCAAATACGGCACCATCCGCGTAATGGGCACAATTTCCTTCGGCGTCATCGCCTGTGTGCTTTCCCTGTTTATCAAAGACGATTACTCTCCGGTTTTTTTCATCTATCTGATCGTGGCAGCCGCAAGCTTTGCCGCTTTACTTTTAGCGCCGAAAATTGACGGACAAGCGTCACAAAAAAAGCTCTTGCTAACACCGCTGTTTAAAGATAAGATTTTACTTTTGCTGTTTGCGTTTATCGCAGTCACCCAATTTTGCTGGAGTTATTATCAAAACTTCTTTCCTTCGTATCTGATTAACGAAATCGGCACGCCAAAATGGGTTTGGGGTCTGAACGTACTGTTTACGGTCGTGGGTGAAATTCCGTTCTTTTTATTATTTACGGGGCTGTTCCGCCGGTTTGGCTCGAAGAAAATCTTACTTGTGTCTTTATTGCTGACTGCGGGACGCTATGTGTTGTTAGGGTTGTTTACGTCCCCGACGCTGCTGCTATTCTCGGGCGCCATTACCGGTGTTTCGATCTCGATGGCGCAGTATTGCTCTTCGGTTTATATCACCGAAAATGTCGCGGGCGAATTACAGGCCTCCGCACAAACGCTGATGTGCGCCATGTCGATTGGAATCCCGAAAATATTGGCCGGTATTTTAGGCGGTGTGATGACGCAGAGCATCGGAACCAAGACCTCGCTGCTGATGTGCAGCGTACTCTCCGCCGTCGCAACCGCTTTATATTTTGCGACATTAGGCCGAAAATCGGTGGTTTATAAGTCATCCCACGGGGTTAAGTTTTAAGTACTGCTTAGTGAAAAGTTGACAGTTAACAGTTGTACAGTGATATCTCCGTAGGTTTGAAAATGAAGTTTCACTGTTCACTTTTAACTGTCAACTGTCAACTAAGATTTTTGGTTTTATTCAACCTTTCTGCTTCCGTCCGGTCGAATTCGCATCGGTTTGCAGCTGTCTGCCCCAAAGACCTTTTCGATGGTACATTTATAATCCGCAAGCATCTCGGTCGGCAAGAACACTTGAATGGTGCCGCCGAATCCGCCGCCCTGAAGGCGGCAGGCTCCGACGCCGTTTAAAAAGCGCTCGGTCAGCGCTAGCCCGACCCCGATGCCCTGAAACGCCGGATCGGAGATCGCATAGGCGTTTTGATTATATTGATACGACGAGCGCCCCGACTCGTTGATCAACCGTAAAAATTCCATAAAATCGCTCTTTTGCAGCGCGTCCTTTTCCTGTTCGGCGCGCTTGGTATCGGCAAAAAAGTGTAAAGAACGCAGAACCGCTCGGTCGCCGCTTTTTTTGCGCACTGCCGGAATATCGGCGATAAAAGCTGCTTCGTCCACTTCGCGCAAAACCGTTTTGCCGAAGTGCTCGGCGACGGCGCACATCTCGCCCTTGATCGCGGCATATTCGTCGGTCAGGTCGGCATGGCTGCCGCCGGTGTCCACGATGCACAAGGTATATCCGGTCTTTGCAAAATCGAATGTCACCGGTGAGACGACGGGGTTTTTGGGGTCTTTAAAATCGATTCCGACAAACCCGCCGGTGGCGCTCGCCATCTGATCCATAAGACCGCTGGGTTTTCCGAAAAAGACATTTTCGGAGAATTGGCCGATCTTGGCCTCATCGGTGTGCGAAATATTCCCGCTGTTATATAAATGATTAAAAATCGCCGCAACCAGCACCTCAAAAGCCGCCGAGGACGAAATCCCCGACCCTTTGAGCACATCCGAGGTCGTGCAGGCATCAAAGCCGCCGATATGGCCGCCCAAATTCTTAATTCCGGCGGCAACGCCGCGGATTAACGCAGCCGACGTGTTTTTCTCCTGCCCGCGCGGCTTCAGGTCATCCAGCGTCAGTTTGTCCTCTGAAAACCCGTGCGATTTCATTCGAACGGTCAGATCCGCATTCGGCGAGACGACGGCGATGATGTCCAATTGAATTGCAGCGGCAAGCACACAGCCGTGTTGGTGATCGGTGTGATTGCCGCCGATTTCTACCCGACCGGGTGCGCTGACGAGCATCACTTCTCGGTCACCGTACCGGATTATAAAATCTTGAATCAAATTTGCAAATCGGTCTTTTTGTTGGGTTCCGTATAGCAATGCGAAGGTTTGATCCAGCTCCCCCGCATGGATTAATTCAATCATTTTTGAGGCCTTTTTCATAAAAAACCGTCCTTTCGGGGCATTATTGACGATTATATCACAAAAAACACTATGTTTCAACAAAACATCCTCTTGTCATGCTCAAAATGTTATGATATACTCGATTTGTTGTATTTGGGAGTTGAGTAAATTGAAGCTGATCAAAAATTTGATTCAGTCCTTTTGGTACGGCAATTATGACGCTGAGACCTACAAGGAACTTGAAAAAGAAATTACAGACACGAATTTATTTTTATTGAAGCGCGTCAGCATGTCTTTTACGATTATCGCACTGCTGCCTCTGGTTTCGTCGGTTTTCATTCAATCGATGTTCAGCGCACATCTGTTTTACGCCGCTCTGACGATTCTCTCTTTTAGTGCCTACTTATTCTGCCGATTGTTTTTATTTGCACATCCCCTTGCAATCATGCCCATTTATCGGGTTTTTTATTTATGCCTGATGGCCCTTGCAATCACGCTCGGTGTATTTTTTCAACCCGATATACCCTCGGTTGTGATCTGCGTTTTGCTTGCGATAATGCCCGTATTTATCCTTGATAAACCGGGTAAAGTCACGCTGATATCGCTGTTTCCCGTACTTGTCTATTGCATGGTTTCATTGAAAATCAAAACCCATCAAATCGCCGTGTTGGAATGTGCCAACTGCGTGACGTTTTATATTGTCGGCTTTTTTGTGGGCCGCCATTACACCAATACCAAAATTGAGGAAATCATCACCCGTAATCGGCTTGAAAAAATCTCCGAGGTCGATTCGCTGACCAACCTGTACACCCGCGGTGCCATCGAGAAAAAAATTTATGAGCATCTCAACCGCCGTCATGAGCTTTCGGCTATGATGCTGATGGATGTCGACAACTTCAAACAGATTAACGACACGTTCGGGCACCAATACGGCGACAAGCTATTGACCGATGTTGCAACC
>CAZTDA010000308.1:0-3517 GCA_964612155.1 uncultured Eubacteriales bacterium
GCTCGCCTGTCATCCTGTGATGCACATAGGCTGCGGCTACATCCGCAAATTGCGGCGGGAGCGCGATGTTTTCAATCGCCTCGGGGCGGCCGTCCTTTCCATAAAGCCACACGTCGCCTGTTTTGTAGTCACAGACAACGGCGCCCTCTGTCCCGTACACAATCGGAGACTTGAATGTGTGTTCATAGGTTGTCCATGTGCCCTCGAGCACCGCATGGCAATTCGCAAACCGCACAAAGATGGCCGCGTTGTCTTCGGCGTCGCCCATCGTCGTGATACTGTTGACCTTCATGCCAAACGCCGCGATTGCTGGCTCGCAGGCAAACCAGTTGCTAAGCAGGCAGCCATAACAGCAATAATCCGCGAAAGCACCGCCGCCGCTGGCAGCTTGATGCCACCAAGTGCACGCCTTCTCGACCTCAGACATCGGCGCGGATGTGTCGGCAAGCTTGTGTTTTGCCCCGTACCCCAAAGGACCAGTGTGCCCCATGCGGGTCTTGATCTCAATGACATTGCCAATCCGGCCATCCTCAATCAGCTTTTTGACCGTATGCATGCCAGCGCTCCAAGAAATCGACCAGTTGACCATCAAAAATATACCGTAAGCATCAGCTGTCCGGACGATTTTTAACCCGTCAGACAGCGTTGTAGCCATCGGCTTTTCGATGCACACGCCAATCCCCCTCTTTGCGCATTCTTCCGTG
This sequence comes from uncultured Eubacteriales bacterium, assembly GCA_964612155.1. Classification (GTDB taxonomy): domain Bacteria; phylum Bacillota; class Clostridia; order Oscillospirales; family JAKOTC01; genus DAOPZJ01. The sequence goes on from CAZTDA010000308.1 coordinate 705, forward strand.
ATGCGCAAATGTTGAGCGTTTTCCGAGTTGATAATGCACAACTCGGGTGCTTCTACGTCCAGCATATTGATCCAATCCATATACAGTTTCAGGTTGAAATTATTTACGCAGTAGTCGCGGTTCCACTTGCGCGTATAAGGGCCAACGCTCAGCTCTTCGATAAGTGGCTGTATGTCCGCACACGCGGACAAGTTGATATTTTCGTTTTTCGCGAAGTGCGACGCGACATCGTTGATATGGACGTGCGCGAAACCAACTATAACCGCTTTATATTTTATCGTTCCCGTTAATATCCCCTCAATTCACTAGTTTTTACTTCGCGATTTTCAGCGGATGAGCGGTAATAGGATTCAATAGCGGAGACAATATTCAGCGTCTCTTCCGGTTGCACTAAAAACTTGTCAGCCTTCTCGGACAGAACGTTATAAATGTCTTCGTACATGTACCAGTGCCCCTCAAAATTGATCCCGGCGTATGGCCTGTTATCATAAAACTTTAAGTCGGTCTCACTCTGATAGTGCCCGGTGTTTTTGAAGAGTTTAAAATCCGGGACGCTCAGGCCGCCCTTTTCGCCGAATATATCGAATCGCTTTGAAGAAGGGTAGTTCAGCGCCCAGGTGAAACGGAAATTCACACCGATGCCGCCGGCCAGCCGCATGAACCCAACCGAGGACTCCTCGACCGAAAATTCCTTGTGGTCATAGGGGCGGGGAGTGAACACACCACTGGACGCGCCGCTCTCCTTAATCGAAAGCATGACGTCATTCCCTTGCTTGGCGATACAATCAAACGACATTCCGGAAACGGACTCCACACGCGGGTTGCCGAGAAGCCAGAGCAAAGAATCAATATAGTGGACACCCAAATCACAGAACGGACCGCCGCCGTTGTGCTCTTTCATATGAAAGAATCCCCACGTCGGGATGCCGAACCGCCGGACAAAGCTGATATCCACACTGTAGACTTTGCCTATGTCGCACTCATTGATCGCGTCTCTTGCGAATACCATGTCCGGGCTCCAGCGGCGAGACTGACAAGGAAAGAGAATTTTGCCGCAGGCCTTCGCCGTGTCGAACATCTCTTTCGCACCTTCGTACGTCAGTGTCAGAGGCTTTTCGCACATGACGTTCGCGCCAGCTTTTAATGCGGCGATTGACCACTGTTTGTGGTACATATTGGGGGTACAGACTGCCACAAGATCTGCGTTGACCTCATTGAGCATTTTTTGCGGGTCCGCATACCATTTCGGAATTTCATAGCGCGCTGCTGTTTCCTGCGCCACCTCCCCGCGGGGATCGGCGATACCGACAACCTCGGCCAGACCTTTTTTCCGCAAATTCCCAATTGCAGGTAGGTGTGCAGAATTCGCGATCATACCTGCACCAATAATCGCGATCCGAATTTTATTTTTCATATGCTTAACCTCTCACCCCAATGGATAATTGAAAAAACTATCTATTGGAATACTTATTTTAGTAATATTATATACAAAAAATAAGATGCTACAATTTGTATTATGGGCAATTTATGCAATTCAAATTAGTATTGACTTTTCTCAAATAATATGATATTACTCAAAGTTAAGAATGTCTCAATGGAAAAACGTGGATGGAGAAAAGGAGTGTCAATGAAGAATACTGAGTACATACAAGTTATCTCGGACATTGGCTATTCTACATCAAGCTGGTATCTGACATATATAGATGCGCTCAGCAAGGCAGCTAACAAAGGGCATCGGCAAATACAATTGTTTTCAGGGCGCATAAACGCTTCGCAAGAAAAATTTCTGGGGCCTATTGTGATCGTTATGGATGGTTCTAAGTCCTTTTTAAACTATACCATAAGCCTGTTGCTAAAGCTCGACATAAAAATCATCCTCGCCGGAATCGATGCAAATCTCTTTGGCCCTCAAATCAGCTGCATTACGCGGAGTCGTAAGCAAGAAACGGCGATGCTGATAGGGTATTTTTTCAGCCATGGTTACCGGGATATAGCCTTTGTTGGATTTCGCAAAGATGGGGTTAACGATATGTTTCGCTACAATTCAGAAATAAAAACCAGTTTTTCGGCAGAGTATCTGCAAAAATCCAGTTTTTTCTGGATGTACGACATCGATGACTGCTTAAACAATTTCACAGAAAGGGCTTCACAATTCAACGCGGTTATCTGCCCGAATGATGCTTTTAGCATCATACTGCTCCATCGCTGCATTTCCAATGGCATCCGGGTTCCAGACGACATTTTCATTGGCAGTTTCGGCGGTCTCTCGATCAGCGATCTGGTTCGGCCAGGCATAACGAGCTGTTTAGTGGACTACGAAACCATCGGGTTGCAGACTTATAACGCGTGGGAAATTATAAATGCTAATATTGACAGCAATATTAGCCTGCGCATAGAATTGCCGAGTCGCTTGGCCGTAAGGGAGAGTACCGCATACCTGCCGATTGAGGCAAGTTCCATCCTATCGCCGCTGCCAGAGAATATCGAAGCAATCTGGACGCCCGACGAATATTTTGAAAACGAAGACATAAAAAACCTCTTTAATATAGAAAAATGCCTCTCCATGTGCGATGATTCCGACCTTAAAATTATCAGGTCTATTCTCGACAAGCAAAGCTACGAGACGATTTCTCAGCAGCTTTTTCTCAGCATCAGCAGCGTGAATTACCGATTGAATAAAATATTCAAAAATGCGCATGTTTCCACCAAAAACGAGTTTGTTTCCTTGCTCCTAAAGTATATCGAGGGTCACAACCCTCTTTAATCCGACAACAAAGAATAGGCAGACTATAGCAATTTCAGAAAATAGCAGG
>CAZTDA010000309.1:0-3493 GCA_964612155.1 uncultured Eubacteriales bacterium
GTCTATTTGGAATTAAACGATGCCTACTTTAACACGCTGAAAGGCAAAATGGACATCTGGTTTTTCGGAAATGACTTCGGAAGCCAGATGGGACTGCTGATGGGTGAACAGATGTGGGCCGAGTTCTTTTTTGAGAATATCAAAAAGCTCTGCGGTTTGGCAAAATCCTACGGTTTGCATGTGATGATGCATTCCTGCGGCGGGATCAGACCGTTGATCCCCTCCTTAATTGAAGCGGGTGTGGACATACTCGATCCCATTCAAGTGACGGCACACGGGATGGAGCCGGAGGGTTTGATTGCCGAATTCGGTGTTCAATTGATCTTTCACGGCGCTGTGGATACCCAACATCTGCTGCCGGCCGGAACGCCTGAAGAAGTTGAATGCGAATGCCGCCGACTGATAGCGTTGTTTAAAGACAGCGGCTATATTTACGCGGGAAGTCAGATTTTAAGCGCGGACATCCCGACCGAAAACATCGCCGCGATGTATCGCTGCGTCAACCGGAAAACGGAGGAACTATGAGCGAACATATTACAAAACCGTGGGACTGGAGCAAGAACACCGACAACGCATGGCTCGTCCCCTGCCCCGAGTCCGCTTATTTGGCGGAACGGTGGCAAGGTTTAGGTTATAAGAGCTTTCTTGATCTCGGGTGCGGGCTCGGGCGGCATTCGGTTTATATGGCCCAAAAGGGTTTTGATGTAAACGCCGTTGACCTCTCGGATTACGGGGTCAATCATCTGCGGGAATGGGCACAAAAAGTCGGCTTAACAATTAAAACCGCTGTTTCGAATATGCTCACACTTCCGTTTGAAGATAACAGTTTTGACTGCATCATGGCCTTTAACGTGATTTACCACACCGATACGAACGGATTTATCGCTGTGCTGGAGGAGATCAAACGTGTGTTGAAACCCGGCGGCGAATTGTTCTTGACATTGATTTCAAAAAACACTTTCAGTTTTCAACATGCCGATCAATATAAAAAGGTCGATGAAAACACCCTGCTGCGCAATGAGATTGAAGCCGGACAGGATGTGCCGCATTTTTATGTTGGCATCTTGGATGTCAGAACATTCTTTTCGGATTGGAGCTTTGAGCTGCCGCCGATTGAAAATGCCGAGTATAAAGCGGACGATACAGATTATTGCAGCAAACATTGGTCATTGCTGTTAAAATGTAAGAAAGTGTAAGAATTTCATGATGGCACAAATCCTCGACGGGTCATTTCAAAACAGCATATTGCGTTTGATTCTCGCCTTTGCGGTAATTACGGCGCTTTATTACGCCATACCGAAAAAAGGGCGGCTGTATTTTTTGTTCGGCGCAAACATCCTGTTTTATCTGCTGTGCGACTGGCGGATGTTTGCGATTTTAGCCGCCGAGACGCTTTGGACATTTTTTTGCGGCAAATTGATCGCAGAGAAGAAAAACCACAAAGCATGCTTGATTGCGGGGATTGTTCCGGTGATTCTGGCGTTGTTCGGATTTAAATATTTCGGATTTTTTACCGAGAGCATCAATTCTGCATTGACAGCGTTCGGCATCAGCGCGACGGAAATGACGTTGAATTTGCTGATTCCGTTAGGGATTTCGTATTATTCGTTTCGGATGATCGGTTATCTGGTCGATGTGTATCAACGCAAGTACATAGCGGAGACAAACTTCATCACCTATGCGGTGTATACATCGTTTTTCGCGCATATCCTCTCGGGGCCGATTGAACGATATGACCGTTTTCAAAAATCCGTTTCGGAGGGGTTGGGTTTTCGAAAGGACCTTGCGCAAAAGGGTTTTATGCGAATTCTACTCGGACTGTTCATGAAAGTAGCAATCGCCAACCGGTTAGCGGGATATGTGAGCGCCGTTTTTGCCTCACCGGAAACAAACCCTTCCCTTGCGCTTTGGTTCGCGGCGTTTTTTTATTCGGTACAGCTTTACTGTGATTTTGCGGGGTATTCCGAGATTGCGGTTGGGTTTTCGAATTTGCTCGGGTTCGATACAATCGAGAATTTTCGAAGACCTTATTCATCGACGAATATCCGGGAGTTTTGGAGCCGGTGGCACATTTCGCTGTCGTCTTGGCTGCGGGACTATCTCTATATTCCGTTGGGTGGGAACCGATGCTCGAAAGCAAGGCGTGCATTCAACGTGATGGTCACGTTTTTGGTCTGCGGTATGTGGCATGGCGCGGGGTGGAATTTTCTTTTCTGGGGCGGGTATCACGGTGTTTTGAACATATTGACGCCGAAAGAACGCGAAAAGAAGAGCGGATTAATTTATCGGCTGTTCTCTGCTCTGCTGACTTTTGTGCTTGTGATGTTCGGTTGGATTTTCTTCGGGTCTTCGTCTCTCAACACGGCGTTTATGTATATCAAGCAGATGTTTATCGGATTGTCTTTTGATACAACCTCGATTCTGAATTCGATTATGCCGTTCACCTATGATAACACTTGCGTAGCATTTTTCTTGACGGTTTGCCTGTTCATCTTGATTTTGTTAATTTATGAGATACTCGAAGATAAACGGAAAAAGCAGCAGAAGCCCCTTGTCCTATCCGCTTTGCAAGTCATTTTTATAATGAGCACGGTGCTGTTCGGCGTGTTCGGTACTTCGAGCTTTATTTATGCGAATTTTTAGGGAGGCAGACAGATAAAGTATGAAAAGAGTTTTGTGCGTTCTGCTAACCTCGTTGGTTTTGATTGGTGTGTTTTTATCATTGAAAATGGTGCTTTTGAGAAACGACATGAAAACTGCCGAATTTGGAATGAGCCGCTTGATTTCGGATGGGGAGGTTGACCGCCTTTTTATCGGCTCCTCAATTTTCAGACAAGGGCTCGATGTCAATATTATCGGCGAAAAAACAGGCGGTTCGAATTATTTGTTATCCTATAACGGAAACCAGCCCCGGCTTGAGGCATTGCAATTAAATTATTTAATAGAGAACGGTGTAAAAATCAACACACTCGTAATCGATATGTATGCTTATACGCTTGTCGCGGATGTGACGCTCAGCGATAACCGGCTTTTTTTAGACACCGACTTTGCGTTTATGAACGAAATATATCAAACGATCTCCGAGGACGGAAATGCGGGGATAAAAGAATTATTTGAGATGGCTGTGACGGCCAATAATGAAATGTTTTTAACCTGGCCGATTTCGTATGCTCTCATTAACACACGCTATCAAAACGGCAGCAATACCGCTGTGAATGCGGGTAAAACCACCGAATTTCTCGAGGCCTTGCCGATCAATACCGAGAGCGCGACGTTGAATTCTGCGCAGGTGCAAGGATTTTACGAAATGATTCAGCTGTGCCGGGAAAACAATATAGATTTGATGTTTATTGAGGCACCAAAGTATCAAAAAACTGCTCAAAATCAGGCGTATCAGGCAATTATGACGCAATATATGAAGCTGCTTGCCGCCGAAAACGTGCGCATGATCATATCAGATGAGACCTATGCGGCCTATTCGGAAGCGGGTAAT
>CAZTDA010000310.1:0-3469 GCA_964612155.1 uncultured Eubacteriales bacterium
GACGGCAAAAACCTGCCGTTGGTGGACGGATATTTTAATCTTTTATGCGATGTGATTGCCTGGGGTGATTTCGATGTTTTGGCGCACATGACCTATCCGTTTCGCAGGATGTACCGACAGGGTATCCAAGCGGACGAAACCCGTTGGTTTGACGCGATCAGAGATGTTTTAAAACTGGTGATCAAGCATAAAAAAGCGCTTGAAATTAACCTTTCTTCGACGACCGGGGGACATGAGCCGATGCCGACCAAAACGATATTGGCAGCCTACAAAGACCTCGGCGGCGAGATGATCACCATCGGAACAGATGATCACAGAGCCGCGTATGCCGATAATGCCCGTGTCGGGGCGGAGTTGGTAAAATCTTTAGGATTTGAATCCTTTGTTGTATATCATAAACGCCAACCGCGCAAAGTGCGGTTTGATTGAATAAAAGACAGGAGTGACTATTATGGCAAACGGAATGAACATTCTTTCCCTGCTCGAACAAAACGCGCGTCTCTCGGTGGCGCAGTTGGCGTTGATGACCGGTGAGACCGAAGAGGCGGTTGCGAAAAAGCTCGACGAATACACCGCCAAGGGCGTAATCTGCGGTTATCGAGCGGTGATCAACTGGGAAAAGGCCGGCAAGGAGTCCATTCAGGCGTTCATCCGCATCAAGGTCACTCCGCAGCCCGAACAGGGTTTTGAAGCCGTCGCCCGTCAGATTATGACCATGCCCGAGGTGGACAGCGTCTATCTGGTCTCGGGCAGTTATGATATGTCGCTGACGATGTCGGCGAAAAATCTGCGCGAGGTGGCGCATTTTGTCTCGGCGCGCCTTTCCCCGCTCGGTTCCGTGACCTCCACCGACACGACCTTTGTGTTGGAACGTTATAAAGAGGGTGGCGTCTGCTTTCTCGAAGAAAGCGACACCGGCGAGAAACGAGAGGTCATTTTGTGATCGACTATAAAACATTGCTGAGCCCGACGGTTCAGTCATTAAAACCCTCGGGCATCCGGAAATTCTTCGACCTCGCCGAGGCGATGGACGATGTGATCTCGCTGGGTGTCGGCGAACCCGACTTTCAAACCCCGTGGCACATTCGGCAAGTCGGCATTGACTCTTTGCAGCAGGGCAAGACCAAATACACCGCCAACAAGGGTATGACCGAATTGCGCGTGGAGATTTCCAAGTACTTAAACCGCCGCTTCAACCTTGAATATGATTCTGACTCCGAGATCGTGGTGACCGTCGGCGGCTCGGAGGCCATTGACATCACGCTTCGCGCTTTTGTCAATCCGGGCGAAGAGGTGTTATTGCCCGAGCCTTGTTTTGTGTGCTATGAGCCGCTGGCAAAGATGTGCGGCGCAAAAGTCGTATCCCTGCCCTGCGGAATGGAGAATAATTTCAAGCTCTCCGCCGAGACCTTGAAAGCGGCGATTACACCCAACTCGAAAGTGTTGATTCTACCCTTCCCGAACAACCCCACCGGTGCGATTATGACCGAGGACGAACTAATAAAAATCGCCGATGTGATCAGAGATACCAATATCATTGTGCTCTCTGATGAAATTTACGCCGAACTGACCTACGGGCGCAGGCATTTCAGCTTTGCCTCGCTGCCCGGCATGCGGGAGCGCACGGTGATTGTCAACGGGTTTTCCAAAGCGTTTGCCATGACGGGCTGGCGGCTCGGATATGCCGCAGCTCCCAAAGAAATCGTCGTTCAGCTTGCCAAACTGCACCAGTTCGCCATTATGTGTTCACCCACGACGGCCCAGCACGCCGCCATTGAGGCTCTGCGCCACGGCGACGCCGATATTGAGGAGATGCGCGCGCAATACGACATGCGCCGCCGTCTGGTGGTCGGCACGCTGCGCTCGATGGGCTTTCCCTGCTTTGAACCGGAGGGCGCGTTTTACGTCTTCCCCAAGATTGACGCGTTCGGACTCTCGGGCGAGGCGTTCTGCGAACAGCTGTTAAAGCAACAGCATGTCGCCATCGTGCCCGGTGAGGCGTTCGGCGAGAGCGGCAGGGGCTTTGCGCGTATTTCGTGTTCGTATTCGATCAACCACCTTGCTACGGCATTAGGCCGCATCGAGGCGTTTATTAAAACTTTGTAATCTCATTCATCCGAAAAGGACGGTTTTACCCATGAAACTCTGGGGCGCAAGATTTGAAAATGAAGCGGACAACATCGCCGACGGATTCAATTCCTCCATCGGCTTTGACAGTCGTCTTTGGAAAGTCGATATCGAGGGCAGCATCGCCCATGCGCGCATGCTTTCGGCGCGTGCGATTATCCCGTCGGATATCTGCGATAAGATTGTCGAAGGGCTGAGCGGAATCAAAAACGACCTCACAAGCGGCGCTCTTGAAATTGACCCCAAGGCCGAGGATATTCATATGTTCGTCGAGCAGGTGCTGACTGAACGCATCGGCGACGCGGGAAAATATCTGCACACCGCAAGAAGCCGCAACGATCAGGTCGCGCTGGATTTGCGGCTCTGGCAGCGCGAAACCATCGATGAGACCACCGCCCTGTTAAAAGCGCTGGTCGCGACGATTGCTGACAAAGCCGAGGAGAATATCAATACCGTCATGCCGGGCTTTACCCATTTGCAGCCCGCACAGCCGGTGACTTTTGCGCATCATGTGCTTGCGTATGCGCAGGCGTTTTTGCGCGACATTGACCGTCTTGCCGACTGTCGCGAGCGCACCTGTGTCTCCCCGATCGGAAGCTGTGCACTCGCGGGGACAACGTATTTTACCGACCGCTTTTACGAGGCCGAACTGCTGAAACTTCCGGCGGTCTGCGAAAATTCGATGGACGGGGTCTCCGACCGCGATTTCGCGCTGGAATTTTGTTTCTGCCTCTCGACGATCATGACCCACCTGTCGCGTTTTTGCGAGGAGATCATCCTTTGGTCGGGGGTCGCGTACGGATTTTTAACGCTCGACGACGCGTGGTGTACCGGTTCGTCAATTATGCCGCAAAAGAAAAACCCCGATATCGCGGAACTGTGCCGCGGCAAGACCGGGCGTGTTTACGGCGATCTGACTGCGCTGCTCACCATAATGAAAGGGCTGCCGATGGCCTATAACAAGGACATGCAGGAGGACAAAGAGGCGATCTTCGACGCCGCCGACACGGTTATCGCCTGCCTGACCGCGTTCATACCGATGTTTTCGACTGCGAAAATCAACGCCGACAAGATGCGCAAAGCCGCTGCCGACGGCTTTATCAACGCCACCGACTGCGCCGATTATCTGGTCGGAAAAGGTCTGCCGTTTCGCGATGCTTACCACGTCACGGGCGAGTTGGTCAAGCACTGCGTTAAAACCGGTAAGCGGCTTGAGGACCTCTCGCTTGACGAATATAAAATCTTATCACCGGTGTTTGAACCAGATGTTTTTGAAGCAATTAAGCTCGATACCTGTGTGGGCAAGCGCAAGAGCTACGGCGGCCCCTCCCCCGAAGCCGTC
>CAZTDA010000311.1:0-3462 GCA_964612155.1 uncultured Eubacteriales bacterium
GATCACTCAGACGAATTTCGGCTCCCTCATCAACATGCTGACCAGCGGGAAAGCCGATGTCGTCTCCGGTGCCATGTCTATTACCGCGGAGCGGCTGGAGAGCATCGATTTTGCCGCGTCTCACTATACCGGCGGTATCGCTTTGCTTGTGTGTGCGAAAGACGTTGCCGCGGTAAATACGGGAGCGGAAGCGGAGAAAACCTCGTGGTGGGATTCCTTTGCCGCGAGCTTTGAAAAAACCTTTATCCGGGAAAACCGGTGGCAGCTGATTCTCTCCGGGCTTGGCGTTACGCTCCTCATCACCGTGCTGGATGCGGTTTTTGGGACCATTCTTGGATTCGGCATCTGCCTGCTGCGCCGGAGCAAAAACCGGGCGGTATCTAAAATCACGGGCTTTTTCATCCGTCTTGTCCAGGGCGTCCCGGTGCTCGTCTGGCTGATGATTTTTACTTTTGTCTTTTTCACGTCTTCTTCTGTCGATGGCGTTATTGTGGCTGCGATCTGTTTTTCGGTTAATTTTTCAGTATATGTCGCGGAAATGCTGCGCTCCGGCATCGATGCCGTAGATAACGGCCAGCGGGAGGCAGCAGTTGCGCTCGGGCTCGGCAAGCGGCGCACCTTCACCAAGATCATCCTGCCGCAAGCCGTCCGTTTTGTGCTACCGGTCTATAAAGGCGAATTCATCAACCAACTGAAAGCAACTTCCGTGGTGGGCTATATTGCGATTCAGGATTTGACCAAAGCCTCGGACCTCATCCGCAGCCGTACATACGAAGCCCTTTTCCCGCTGATCGCCATAGCGTTGATCTACTTTCTGACGGCATGGGGTCTGACACAACTTCTGGATTTGATAGAAATCAAGACCCATCCCAAACAGCGCAGCCGCAAGCTCAAGGGCGTGGTGACAGAGCTCACATCGGCGTCCGAGCCATTCGCTGTCCCGCATTCGGGATACGAAGGTGAAAATGTCATCAAAATCGAGCACTTAAAAAAAGTCTATCCTGACGTCGTACCCCTGTCCGATGTAAACGCCGAAGTACACCGCGGTGAGATCATTTCTATCATCGGCCCCTCCGGTACAGGCAAAAGCACCTTGCTGCGCTGTCTGAACCGACTGGAAGACCCGACACAGGGACATATCTTTGTGCTCGGGCAGGATGTGACGGATAAAAACACCGACATCAATCAAATACGCCGGCGCATGGGAATGGTGTTTCAAAACTTCAATCTTTTTTCCCATCTGACAGTTATTGAGAACATCATGCTTGCCCCGACGGAGCTACTCGGATGCAGCAGGCAACAGGCGTACGAGCAGGGTATCAAGTTGCTCGAAAAGGTGGGCCTCGCCCAAAAGACCTTCAGCTATCCGGACGAACTGTCCGGTGGCCAGAAACAGCGCGTCGCGATTGCCCGGACACTGGCGATGCAGCCGGAAATCATCTTGTTCGACGAACCGACTTCGGCGCTGGACCCGGCCATGGTCAGCGAGGTGCTGGCGGTGATGCGCAATTTGGCGGAGCAGGGACTCACCATGCTGATCATCACCCATGAAATGCGCTTCGCCCGCGATGTGTCCACCCGTATGATTTATATGGACGAGGGCGTCATTTACGAAGACGGAACCCCCGCGGAGATCCTGGACAAGCCGAAGAAGGAGAAAACGCGTGTTTTCGTCAAGCGGCTCAAATCCCACAATATCATGATAGACAGTAAAAATTACGATTTCATCGGAGCTGTCGGCGGGATTTGCGGTATGGCTTCTCAATGGTTGTTCAGCCGACGCCAGCTCAACGCGGTGCAGTCGGTGTTTGAGGAACTGGTCCATCTGACGATCGTACCGCATTATGCGCGGCCGGACGGATTTAATGTGGAGTTTGACCTGACATACGCGGAAACGGACGGCGGCATCGGCATCACGATCCGTTATGACGGCGAGCCGTTCGACGCGCTGAGTGAAGGTGACGAGATCTCAGTAAAATTGGCCCTGATGTATGCCAAGAACGCCGAATATTCATTTAACAACGGTTCTAATACGGTTATGGTTATAATCTGATCATTGATGGTCATAAAAAATCCGGTATTTAAAATAAGCGTTTTGTTGGCAGAAAAAAATTTTTAAAGTACAGCACTGCATCTTTTAATTATCCCGACACCTTTTAACGAAAAGTAGCTACCAAGTACATTTGGTATTGAAATTGGCACTTCTTTCAAAAATTCCAAAGACACCTTGCGTGTCTTTGGAAATTTTTATTGTGGGGAATCCAACAGCGCGTGTGAGGATTCAAAGAGTAAAGCGTTTAGAATTCGACCAAGAAAACAGTCCGGTTGACTGCTTTTAGCGCTCCAAGGCCGTAAGCCGCGATAGATTTTACACATTAACAGTACCCACCGCCACGTTTGATAATTGCTTTTCGACAAAATATTGAAAAATTCGCAGTATCATGTTATACTGAATTATAGTAACCGTTAGAAAAAGAAACTCCGCATTGTTTTGAAAATCAAAGCCGCGAGAACGCAATTTGACCCGCAAGTTGATGAACAACGATCTGTTCGGATATTGGAAAAATTCAGAAGAGGAGGTTGAATTAACAAAAAGTAAAGATTCTTGAGCGGATCATGCGTTTAAAATGCTAAATAGTAAAATTTTTCGTGAGAAGGGGGCTTGTGTATGTCACTAAACGACCCACGCGGGTGGTTATCTTAAATCCGACAAAAGGACATAATTATCAGCAATATCTTAGATTCCTGACTTTCAAATACCAAATCACTGCAGGAGGTTGATAGTATGACTGATTTTTTATATGCAGAAATTAATGTGCATTATTTATTTTCATCCTCATAAATTTGAATAATATGAATAGAAACGGCCCCAAAACGGCACCGGTTGATCAACACATATTTAATGCATGTATGATTATGAACATATTGATTTTCATATTTGATACCGGCATGTGGATGGTTGACGGAAATCAATTGGCAGCATTAAGACCTGTCAATAATATCGTGACGATGCTGTACTATGTTTCTAACCCACTTATATGCCTTCTGTGGTTGACATATACGGATTATAAAATATACGAAAGCAGGAAGGACTTGTTAAAACGCATCCGCTTTTATGTTATCCCATGTGCCATAAATACGGCCTTGAGCGCAGCAAGTCTTAATACCGGCTGGTTGTATATGATTGATACAAACAATAATTATAGGAGAGGGCCGTACTTCTGGGTTATGGCTGTTGTTTCGTTGTTTTATTTGGTATTATCTTTTGGAATGTCTTTAAAGGATGTCATTATCAACGGTTGGGAAGAAAATAAAAATATAAATATCCACTTGGTAATATTCCCTATTGGAATCATTGCCGCTTCGGTCATACAAATCATGTTTTTTGGCGTTTCTATTATATGGGTCTGTTCGATGATTGCATTTGCAAGTATCTACATAAACATTCAAAACGGCGAAATC
>CAZTDA010000312.1:0-3462 GCA_964612155.1 uncultured Eubacteriales bacterium
CTGACCTGTGAGCGTGAAGAACTGCTCTCGTGGTCGGAGCACTTGATGTATGTCGGAAGAAAAGTTTAAAATATTTACAGGCTGAAACCAACATCGTAACATGTGAAAAGGACTGATAAAAATGATCAAAACGGTTGAACAGGGCGATCTCGAAAACTGTCTTTTCATCCTTCGAGGCGGATTCGATGCCGTAGCGGAAGAATTCGGCTTGACAAGCGAAAACTGTCCCAACCGAGGTGACGCCGACTTGTCCTACGAGACGCTGAAAGGTGATTTTCTGTGGGGCGATATGATGTTTGTGTACATCGCAGACGGCAAACCCGTGGGATTTCTGTCACTCACTAAAAAACCCGGACTCGAATACGGGATTAAATATCTTACCGTGTTGCCGGAATATCGGCATAGAGGGTACGGAAAAGCGCTGCTCGGTCACGCCAAAGCGGTTGCCGCCGTATTGAGCGTCGATAAGCTCAGCGTAAAGCTGTTGAACTATGACGCCCGGCTGAAAAGCTGGTATGCAGAAAACGGATTCAAAATGGTCTCGACCGATCAATTCACCGGCACACCTTTTTTGTCCGTTGAACTGGAAATGGAGTTGTAAATAACATGGCAATCTGCGGAAAGGGATGAATAGAGATGATCAAAACGGTTGAACGGGACGATCTTAAACAGTGTCTCGGGGTAATCCGGCGCGGGTTTGAGACCGTAGCGGTTGAATTCAACTTAACGAGCGAAAACTGCCCCAACCGCACTGCCGATCTGCCGTTTGAGACGCTTGAATGGGAGTTTTCGCGCAGGGATATGATGTTTGTTTTGATTGCCGACAGTGAATATGTCGGGTTTGTCTCAGTGGCAAAGAAGTCGGATTCGGAATATAAGATCAGATATCTTGTGGTCTTACCTGAACACCGACACCGCGGTTATGGAAAAGCGCTGCTCGATCATGCAAAAGCGATTGTCTCTGCGCTCGGCGCAAAAAAGTTGACGCTCGGTATGATCGACGACAACACGCGATTGAAAAACTGGTACATCGAAAACGGATTTAAAACGGTCTTGACCAAGCAATTCGACGGTGCGCCGTTTACGACCGGATATATGGAAACGGATTTATAATTATGAGCATTATCAATACTTTTGACCCGATTTCGGAGGAAATTTTAAAGCCGATTCATATGGTAAAACCGATTGAAAACTTCCCCGAAACGGTGATCGTCACCTTTTCGGAACACATCCGCGAGCTTGCCGCGACCTTCTTCCCCGCCGAGGAAATAGGACATTTCATGGCGGGGGTAAAGCTGCCGATTTATGCGATTGATTACCGCGACAAGCGCATCGGCATCTATATGACGGTGGTAGGCGGCAGCGCATCGGCGGGTCTGCTTGAAGAGACAATCGTGGCAGGTGCGAAAAAGATTCTGTTTTTCGGCTCGTGCGGCGCGCTCGACAAGACGCTTTGCGCCGGTCATGTCATCGTGCCGACAAGCGCTTATCGCGACGAGGGCACGAGCTATCACTATCTGACCGCAGGCGACTGGGTGGAGGTGAAAACCGCCGAAAAGACCGCTGAAGTGCTGACGACATTGAATATCCCCTTTGCGGCGGGCAAGACCTGGACGACCGATGCCATCTACCGCGAAACGCGGGATAACACCGAAAAGCGCAAACGTGACGGCTGCATCACGGTCGAGATGGAATGCGCCTCCGTCATGTCAGTAGCGCAGTTTCGCGGGGTCGAGTGTTACCAATTCCTCTACGCCGCCGACTGTCTGGACGGCGACGACTGGGACCCGCGCATTCTGGGTCAAATGCCCGAGGGCGCGCACGAGAAATATCTGCGGCTGGCGCTCGAAGTCGCCCGCCGTCTATAACCAAAAGGAGTTGTACTTATGTTGAAACTGAAAACCGAACGGTTGGTTTTAAAGCCGTTTTGCGCCGATGATTTTGAGGATGTTCATGCCTACGGTTCCGTACCCGCAAACATCCGGTTCATGCCGTGGGGGCCGAACACCGAGGAGGATACCCGCAACTTTCTGCGCGAAGCCGAAGGGAAGTGGAAAGCAGATCCGCTTATGGAATATGAATTCGCAATCACATTAAAAGACGGTCATGTCATCGGTGGCTGTGGCATCTATCTAAACAAAGAGCGTAATACCGCGATGCTCGGTTGGATATTGCACCGCGATTTCTGGCATTGCGGATATATGACCGAGGCCGCCAACGCCATGATGAAATACGGCTTTGAAACGCTCAAATTGCACCGCATTTGGGCAAGCTGCAACGCCGACAACACCGCTTCATTCCATGTAATGGAACGGCTCGGCATGCGCCGCGAAGCACATTTTATCAAGAACTGTTTCGAGCGGGTGGATATGGAAAAAGTCTGGTGCGATGAATTGATCTATGCCATGCTCAACGAGGAATGGAAGACAAAATCAAGTGAGGATTAATTTCTTTACTGTGCCTGTTGAGCTAATAAGGAGTGAACCATATGGTAATACTGGAGACCGAACGGCTGACGCTGCGCCCGCCTTGTGTTGAAGATTTTGAGGGTGTGCATGCGTATGCGAGCGTACCCGAGAACGTGAGATTCATGGTCTGGGGGCCGAACACCGAGGAAGATACCCGCAATTACTTGAATCAATGTATTGAAAAATGGAACGCCGATCCGATTATGGAATATGAGTTTGTCATCACGCTGAAATCCGGCAAGGTGATCGGCGGATGCGGCATCTTTTTAAACAAGGAGCGCAACACCGCCATGCTCGGCTGGATTTTGCACCGCGACTTTTGGCACTGCGGCTACATGACCGAGGCCGCCAATGCCATGATGAAGTACGGTTTCGAAACGCTCGGCTTGCACCGGATTTACTCCACCTGCAATACCGACAACATCGCTTCATTCCATGTGATGGAGCGGCTGGGCATGCGCCGCGAAGCCCATCTTGTGAAAAGCCGGTTCAGCCGTGTGGACAACGAAAAAGTGTGGCATGACCAATACTTTTATGCCATGCTCGACGAGGAATGGAAGGCAAATTCAACATCCGAATCTCGGACGGCATTATAAAGCCGCTACCTCTGTCCTTGATCGGAAAGATTAAAAAATCAAGTTAAATTATGTGTTTTTTATCAGCCATTCGTCAAGCGCATCAATCTCGCCGATGTTGCCCGGCCAAGTCATGTAGACGGTCAGGCGGGGATCGAGCTCCTTATGCACCTGCTTGATCATCTCCGGACTGCCGGTAAATGCGATGGCTTTCCCCCGCGACTGGACCTTTTTATACAGGTCAAGGTATTGCAGGTGCGTTTCGAACGGATTGGGCACATAGGCGACAAGGTGTATCTTGTCTATGGACATCAGGTCTTCGTAATGCTTCAGCGCGCCGGGGCCATCCCAGTGGAGCACTACATGATCTATAAAGCTCGCCTCGTACTCCATCGTCGGCATGGCCCATCTGCGGAACA
>CAZTDA010000313.1:0-3448 GCA_964612155.1 uncultured Eubacteriales bacterium
CCCGGTTGTCCATGCGAACCCCGATTACATAATAACAAGACATGTTTTATCCTCCGTTTTTTTACGCCGACGAGTCGGCGATTTTTGCCGCCGAATGGCACATCATTGCCTTTATGTTACCATAAAAAGACCGAATTATCAAGAAAAATCAATTATGCGGATTTTTCTTCAAATACTCCTTTAAAAAACTCAAAATCTCTATGCTGCAATCGACAACCCGGTTGTGTACACGGTTGCGGTTTGTTGAAAAATAACCGAAATAGCCCCACGGGTCCTTGGTTTGCGTACCCCAGTCCCACAACCCATCCGCGTTTTGATTCGCAAGTAACCAATCCACGGTATCCGCCAAATACAGCGCCGAACCGTGGAACTGATTGATATAGTTGATCGCATACATCCAGCGGCGTGTTTTGTTATAAGCAAACTGCTCGGGCAGTTTCGCAGGACAATTCGGCCAAAAATAACCTTGTTCGAACGCCTTGCCGCCCAGATGGTGCAGCATGGCTTCTTCGAGTTTCGGCGGTACTTCCTTCGGACGCTTCATCAGTAACCCCGCCTGCATCGGGATAATCCTTTTTTCCCGTGTCCAAAACGTCTGGTGCTGCGCGGCGGCGTCCCGCTCGTAGGAATATTCGCCGCTCTCATAAGCACGCGACGCAATGTGCAGCCATTCGATATAGGTCTGGTCGCACAATTCGTGATTGGGTTTGATGGATTCGAGCAGTTCACAGATATGCGCCGTCCGCCAAGGTTTGGCTCTCTCGTTGCTTTCATGCAGCCGCTCGGGCGGTCTGCCGTTTAAAAAGTCCTCGAGGTAATCCTGCGCGCAAATTAAAATATCCCGATCTTGCAGCGTCAGGCCGATATACAATGCGCGGTTGATGCCTACGGTTGAGGTCGGGATTTTGTCTTTTGTCGAATAGTCCTTGGTGTACAGCCGCCCCCATCCGCCGTCCGGGGTCTGTGTCTGATACAGCTCCTCGACGATGTCGCTCGAAAGAAACTCCGGGCGAAACTTTGCGAGAATGGGGTCGTCATACGGCTTGTCGAATAGGTGAAATAAGATTTTATAGCGCACGGCAGGGTAAAGGCAGAAGTTGAAAAGACGGCCTGCCGTCCGTTCAAATTGCTCTTTGGTGATCATATCTGCCCCACCCCGCTGTGAAATTTATATATTATTATTTTTGCTTCTTTGCCTTTTTCGGAATCTTCAAAAACGCCGCAAGCACAATCGTGATGGCGCAGGTGACCGCCGCGACGATGAACGAATATGTAAACACACCGGTTGCGGCCAACTTGTTGGAGATGATCGGGAAGATTAACGCAGAAGCTCCGAAGCCGACCATCACAAGCCCGTAATTCAAGCCGATGTGCTTGGTGCCGAACAAATCCGCTGCCGTAGCCGCAAACACGCTCGCCGCACCGCCGAAGCAGAAAGCGATCACCGCAAGGCAGATTAAGAACACAATCCCTTGCGCAATAATCATCCCGAGAGACGCCGCAAGCATGAGAATTGAAATGGTCATAATGCCCGCTTTTCTTCCGACGAAATCGGAATACCACGAGGTGAAAAGGCGGCCGCCCGCGCTGGCGATGCCGGTGATCATCACGCCGACCGCCGCCATACCCTCGGTCAGTCCGCGCTCAACACCCAACGACATAAACAGCGGGTTTAAAATGAAATATGCAGGTAAAACAAAGAACAGCGAAAGCGTAAGCAGATAAAACTCTTTGGTTCTGAGCATTTCTTTGGTGGTAAATTGCTTTTGTGTTTGCACACTCTGCGCCGAACCCGCCGTCGGTTTTGCCTCCGGGTTGGCAAGGAACAGCGAACACACCGAGCAAACCACTAAAAATGTGATGCCGATTGCAAGAAAAGTCGTGGGAACGCCCCAACTTGCAAGCAGCGTTTTGGTGACGGGCGCAAACAGCACCAGAGAAAACCCGAACGCGCCGACCATCATTCCGGTGGCGAATCCGCGCTTGTCAAAAAACCACTTTTGAATGACCGAGACCGTGGTGGTATAAACACAACCCACGCCGAACCCGCCGATCACGCCGTAAAAGACATAGATCAGCCACGGTGCCGACACAGGCACAAAGCTGCTTAAAATCATCCCGAGACCGAGTAAAATGCTCCCGCCCAGTGCGACGGGCGCGGGTCCGAGCTTGTCCTGTGCGCGTCCGCCGAGGATAATCCCCAACACAAATGTCGCAAGCATAATCGACGAGGTGATCGCCGCTGCGGAAGCGTCCCACGAGAGGTGGGTTGCGACCGGCCCCTTGAACACGCTCCACATGTAGATGATGCCCGCGCAAAGTTGCAGCACCATGCCGAATGCCAAGACCAAGTACCTGTTTTTGACCGCGATTGTTTTCATCTCTTTTCTTTCCTTTCGTTTTTGGGTGTATGTTTTATACCGAAATGATATAGTGAAGCCACTTAAAAATCAAGGCGAAAGTAAACAGTAAGTGGCTTCACATTACCTGTCTTAAAAATAGCCCTCCGGACATTTTTCAGCCCTTATTTATTTTCCGATCAGCCAAAGCCCCGCTAACGCCACAGCCACACCGCCCACATCGATTAAGATGTGTTTCAAAACAGTTCCTTTTTCCCAACGCCGTGGGCTGCCGTTAAAAGCCATGACCCCCAATCCTGCAATAATAAGTATGTAGCCGATTATTTTCATATAGTTTCCTTTCGTTTTTGTATGTTCCTCTATGTACATCAGCACTAATCAATTTTTCACAATACACTTTACATTTTCAAACAAGGCTTCCAGATATCGTTTGTTCCCCTGTAATACAATTTTCGATTCTTCCGGGATGCTTTCAAAAACGCGGTCGGCTGTTAGGTTCATGTAAAAATTAATCAACTCGGTTCCGATATTTTGCGTAATAAAATAATGAATCAATCCCCGAAAGCTGTCTAATAAACCGACTTCAACGCCATGTTCCGCGAATCTGGTGTGTGCGGGCGAAAGCTTGCACGATATTTGCATTTTATAGCGAATTAAATCGTCGATATCGAGTTTCCCATTTTCCCGAAACGCTTCATTTAAAAATTCATTTTTGCACCCTTCAAAGGAATCGGCAATACCCTTCGATAACAAACGGTTCAAATTGTCATTGCTGACCCCGTGGAGCAATTGTGCCGACCCGAAAGTGAAATTATAGTCATACGACAAAATATCTTTTTCGTTATATAGCCAATTGTTATGAGTTCTGTCGCAATTCAATGTGAAGATGTCCAAAATGATCATGGAGCAATATTTTTTAAACTTTTCGTACCCACTGATCGGGTCTTTGCTTAAAAATTCGTTTTTAATCTCATCGATATAATAACTGCCAATCAACCCGTCTCCCGAAAGCCAATCATTCCCCAGATCAAAATAATCGCTGTACACAAACAGTTCGCCGTTTGCGGTTGTGTATTTTTGATAAACCA
>CAZTDA010000314.1:0-3448 GCA_964612155.1 uncultured Eubacteriales bacterium
GTCGATAATGCCTTCGATGTCTTTTCCGCGCTTTCAAAAATGATATCAAAAGGACAAGCTATCACCGACCAGACGGTTGATTACTGCATCAGCGCAACTTCGGCGGGTAAAGCCGAACAACTGACGGAACTGTCTGACGACAAAACCATTATCATTACGCCGCGCGGCAAACCGGTACGCCCTAAAACCGCCGGACAAAAGAAATATATCGAACTGATTAAAAACAACACCATCGTACTGGGCGTCGGCCCCGCAGGCACCGGCAAAACCTATTTAGCGGTCGCGATGGCAGTCGCGGCATATGCCAAAAACGAGGTTTCGCGCATTGTGTTGACCCGCCCGGCGGTGGAAGCCGGTGAAAAACTGGGGTTTTTACCCGGTGACCTCCAACAAAAAATTGACCCGTATCTGCGCCCGCTTTACGATGCGCTGTACGATATGCTCGGAATGGAGTCGTGTGCAAAACACATTGAGCGCGGCACCATCGAGATTGCACCGCTGGCCTATATGCGCGGCAGAACCTTGGATGATTCTTTTATCATCCTCGACGAGGCGCAAAACACCACCCGTGAACAGATGAAGATGTTTTTAACCCGTCTCGGCTTTAATTCAAAAGCCATTATCACGGGAGATATCACCCAAATCGACCTCCCTAACCGCAAAAACAGCGGGCTTTTACAAGCGGTACGGTTGCTGCGCAACATCGAGGGCATCGCCTCCGCCCGGTTCGACGAAAATGATGTAGTTCGCCACCGGATCGTCAAAGAAATTATCAAGGCCTATCAAAACGAAGAGAAACAATAGACAAACCGATTACCGATTATCTTGATGAAAGGAAGGTTTTTTATGCGAAAAAACGTTGTCGTCACGATTTATAACAGCCATCCGTCTTTTCGGGCGGATGCAAATTTGCGCAATTTGCTGCGCGACTGCTGCTGTGCGATCGCTGCCGGTGAACATGACGGCGAACTATTCGAGGTCAACCTGACTTTTATGGATGACCCGGCAATCAGCAGTGTCAACTATAAATTCCGCAACATCGATAATTCCACCGATGTCCTCTCCTTCCCCATGTCCGACGGCATCACTTTTGACATTAATCCCGCAACAGGCCGCAAGATGCTCGGGGATATCTTGATCTCGGCAGACCACGCCTTTATGCAGGCCGCCGATTTCGGGCACAACACACAGCGCGAATTCGCCTATCTGACCGTGCACGCGATGCTGCATCTGTTCGGATACGACCACATGACCGATGAGGATCGGTGCAAAATGCGCTGCAAAGAAGAGAGCGTTTTAGAAAATTTAGGCCTTACGAGGTGAGTTTAAACTTAAGTATCAATCGACGGATGAAGTAGGATGGTTACAATGACAGATCAAATCCAAACCAAATTTGCCTTTGCCTGCATCACGGGAGCGCCGAATGTGGGTAAATCGTCACTTTTAAATAATATTCTCGGCCAAAAGGTGGCCATCGTTTCACCTAAACCCCAGACGACCCGCACATCCATTTTGGGAATTCATTCCGAAAACGATACGCAGATCGCCTTTACCGACACACCGGGACTGCTGCTGCCCAAAGATGCGCTCTCGCGCAATATGGTCAGGAGCATTCAAAACGCCGCTTCGGGCAGTGATATTGTGATTTTGGTAGTCGAGGCCGGAAAAAAGCCCAAACCCGCCGAGCTCTCGGTGATCGAAAACTTGAATAAGCAAAAGCTCCCTGCAATATTGGTGATCAACAAGATCGACCTTTTAAAGCAAAAAGAACTGATGATTCCGCAGATGGACGCGTTTTCAAAACTGTATCCGTTTAATGAGATTTTACCTGTGTGCGCCATGTCGGGCGACGGGGTGAAAGATATTTTGACCGCCGTTTCTAAACTGGCGAAGCCGGGGCCGTTTATGTATGACCCCGATGAGCTGACCGACCAACCCGAACGGGTCATCTGCGCCGAATACATCCGGGAACAGATTTTGATATTCATGCAGCAGGAAGTTCCGCATGGCATTGCGGTGGTTATCGAGCGCTTTGAAGAGACGCCCGAGGGCATTGATGCCGACGCCAACATCTACTGCGAACGCGACAGCCACAAGGGTATGCTGATCGGCAAAGGCGGACAGATGCTGAAACAGATTCGCAAATCCGCACAGAACACGCTGAAAGATTTTTTCGGCGTGCCTGTCACACTGGAGCTGTGGATCAAAGTCACACCCGACTGGCGGGAGAACGAAGCCCTGATTAAAAACTTCGGTTTGAATTTCGAAGGCAAAGTTTGAAAAATGTTGTTTTTCAAACTCTTGGGTTTTGTGCGCCGAGTTCTATTTAAAAATAAAGCTCAGTCGCATTAAACTTCTTCCGGCTGAGAAAGGAAGATTCGCGGCATGAAACGAACCGTCGGCGCAATTGTTTTGACCACCGAAAACCGCAGAGAATCCGACCGCTTGATTCGGATTTTATGCGAGGACGGTCAGTTGCTGCGCGTCTATGCCGCCGGTGCGCGAAATCCGCGAAACAAGCTCTGCGCCGCAACCGAGCCGTTTGTGCTTTCGAAAATGGAGTTGTTTGCCGCGTCCGGCGGATATACGCTTGACGATGCCGAGATTACGGAGCAATTTTTTGAGCTTCGGATGTCGTTAAAAAGCTACTGTTTGGCCGGGTACATCGCACAATTGATTCTGACCGTGTTTTCGGGTGAAGTTGACCCGTCTTTATATGCGTTGTTCGGAAATATGTTGTTTTTGCTTGCGGGCAAAAAGCGCGACATCCGGCTGTTAAAAGCCGTGATGGAGTTTCGGATTGCGGCTTTGGCCGGGTGGAGACCCGAGATTGAACACTGCGCCTGCTGCGCTAGTACCGAGATCAAGGCGTTTTCGGTCGCAGACGGCGGCGGATACTGCGAAAAATGCGCGTCCGCCCATGCGGGTGCGGTCTCGGTCAGTTCCCCGATCTTGAAAGCGGTTTGCGCCTCGATCGGCGACGACACCAAAGGATTGTTTTCGTTTACACTGACGGGTGAAGCCGCCGAAGGTTTTTCCCGTCTTGCGGAATACTATATTCGTTATTACATCGACGCGAAGCTCCCCGCGCTCGATTATTACAACTCCCTTTTGGAGTTTGAGGAGAGTATTAATGGCATACAACATACAAAAACAGAGTCGAATTCTTGAATTCGATAAGATTGCCGGTATGCTTGCCGGAAAATGTTCCAGCGCCGAAGCCAAAGAAGCGGCGATATCTTTACTGCCGTGCGGCGACTTCGAGACCGGAAAACTGATGATAGAGCAGACCCATGACGCTTACGAAATGGCTTTAAAACTCGGAGCGCCCTCTTTTTACGGACTGTCTTTGCGCGCCGACTTACTCAGGCGAGCGGCGGCGGGTGGTTCGCTTTCGATTCGTGAACTGCTGCTGATCTCGGCCTCGATGCGCGTGGTGCGCACCCTG
>CAZTDA010000315.1:0-3446 GCA_964612155.1 uncultured Eubacteriales bacterium
CTACGTTGATGCCGATGCGCTCCTGCGTTTTGATGTTATAGCGGAAAAGAGTTTCAAGTTTTCCCAAACCGACCAACAGATTTCCATCATCAATATATTGAATCGGATTGCTGTAGGTGAAAGGGGCGGCGGAATAGGAACCCGTTTTGTCCTGCGGGTCGTCGCCGTAGGTTTTGGTGACAAATTGAAAATTTTCGGTGCCGAATGCTCCGTTGTCGGGCAATCGGTCAACGGTTTTATCGAGTTGAGACCATACATGCTCTGCCGGAAGCGGTTCGCTTTCAGCACTCGGGGTTTCGATGTTTGGAGCACATCCTTGTAGAATGAAAAGGAATGATAAAATCAGAATGAGATGCTTTTTCAAATGGTTCGCCCCGCTTTGGTTTGCTTAATACCAACATTATACAGGTTATGAATGGAAAAATCAAGCCAATGCTCGGCGGTCATGAGGGCGATTCCTCAAGTCGTCCCGGCAGAGGGGAGATAAAAGAAATCGTGTATCACCGTCTTTGCAGAGGAAAGTGAGGCAAAACCCAATGTGACGAATCAATCCGGAAACGAAGCATCACAACCCGGGTAGCCGCCGGACTGGGTTGCCATGCTTCGCTCGCAATGACGAAGCTATAAATAGCCGTAAACACAGGTGCATACCCATGTGAACACCCCAAAACTCACTGGTCGTTTGAAACCCACGGACGCGCAATGCGCGCCCCTACCGCGAGGGCAGTGAGTAGAACGGGTTTGTATATTTTCTTTTCACTTTATTAATCAACTCCCCACAAAGGCATCTTCTCTTCACGATTCCTTCTTACAAAAAACCGCTCCGCGGTTTTTTACTGCGGAGCGGTTTTATTTCAATTATCCGAAAGTTCTTCAAGTTCCTTGGGGACTTCTTCTTGCTGGGGACGGGCGGGGCGCAAAATCTTGATGTCAGAAACCTTATATTGCTTGGGCAGCACATCTGGCGTGCGGTCGAGCCGAACCTTGACAAGGCCTTTGAGCATCGACGACTCGGTGATGGTGCCCCTGCCGTCGACGGTATCGACTGTAGAACCGACACGCGGGGTGATCCGCTGTAATTCTTCATAGGCGGCTTGTTCGTATTTTAAACAGCACATCAAACGTCCGCAGGCGCCGGAGATTTTTGCGGGGTTCATCGAAAGCCCCTGTTCTTTGGCCATTTTGATGGAGACCGGTTGAAAATCGTTTAAAAAGGTGGCGCAGCAAAACGGTTTGCCGCAGATGCCGAAGCCGCCGAGCATCTTGGCCTCGTCGCGCACGCCGATCTGGCGCAGCTCGATGCGGGTGCGGAAGGTGGAGGCGAGGTCCTTGACCAATTCGCGAAAGTCCACGCGTCCGTCGGCGGTGAAAAAGAAAATGACCTTGCTGCCGTCAAAATTATAGTTGACTTCGATCAGCTTCATATCGAGCTTATGATTTAAAATTTTCTGTTCACAGATTTTAAACGCATCCGACTCTTTTTTGCGGTTTTGCACATCCTGTTTGGCGTCGGCTTCGGTGGCGATGCGCACGATCTCCTTGGTGGGCTCAACAGTGCCGCCCACTTCGAAATCGAGCGAGTCGGTGGCGGCTTCGCCGTATTCAAGACCGTGCGCGGTCTCGACGATTACATGGTCGCCGTTTTTGACCGGCAGTTCACCGGCGAGAAAATGATAGACCTTCCCGCCGACTTGAAAACGCACGCCTGCGTATTTGGGCATATATTGATTCATCCTTTCACTGTGAAACGGGTGATATCCTCACAGCGTATCCTTAGTTTCTGCTGTTTTCGGATAAAAACACCCGATATCTATTCAAGCGCTTCGTGCCTTAGGCATTATGCGCGCATTTGAGCCGCTAAGGTCAGCATCAGTGCCGAAGAATTGCAATTGGCGGCAAGATAGGTCTTGCTGTCGCTGACGGCATCGCAGATTTTGACGATTCGATCGGTGGAGACCTTGAGTTCAAAACCCTCCGGTACGCCTGCGCCCGCTTTTTTAGTTCCTTGCTTCGAGGTTTTGGCGGAGAGTGCCGAACAGGCGCGGTCGAACAGCAGGTCTAAAAATTCGGTTATCTCGGGGCGTTTTCGGCTGCCGACCGATAATAATAAAAGATTTAACTGATAAGAACCGGGGGTGATTGTCGCCTCAAGAATTGATTTAATCAGCGCGATATCGGCGGCGAAATGTTCGTCGGTTAAAAATTTGATCGCTTTGCCAATGTTGCCGCCGAACAAAACGGCAGTATCCAGCGCCTTTGAAAGATCGCAGTTTGCGGCCTTTGAGATCACCGGAGCCGCGGTCTCGGGGTCGACCGGGGTGAGTAAAAATTCGGTCAGGCGAGAGCGGATGGTGGGCAGCAATTTGGCGCGTGACGGCGAGGTCAAAATAAACAGCGTCTGCTGTGGTGGGTCCTCGAGCGCTTTTAACAGGGCGTTGCTGACCTCGGGGCTGACGTCCCAGGCATCCTCAATGAGATAGACCTTGGTGTCGGCTTCGTTCGGGATCAGATAGAGTTCGGATTTGAATTGCGGAATATCTTCTTTTTTCTTAAAGGCCTCTGTATCGTTATAAACGCGAATGTCCGGGTGTGACCCGGACTGCGCTTTTTTACAACCCGCACAGACCCCGCAGGGCTTGTTTTCGCTCTTACTTTTGCAGACAGCGGATTCGGCCAACAATCGGGCAAGCGCGGATTTGCCCGTTCCGCTTTCACCGGCGAGCAAAACTGCGTGCGGCATTCTGCCCGAGGCGACAAGGTGGTCAAGTCGGGCGACGGTCGCGCTGTTGCCGGAAAAACGGTTAGAAAGCATTACATTTTTTCGAAGCGTTCGATGTTCATGACAAAGACTGTTGCGCCGCCGATGGAGACCTCGATAGGAGCGGAACCGGTGTTCATGGGAGCGCCGGAATAGACGGTCGTCGGCATGGAACTGGGCAGAACGGTTTTGCGGCGTTTGCTGTATTTGCCGATGATCGAAATGATTTTATCGACGTCGGCATTTTCGGCGCCGATCAAAAATGTGGTGTTGCCGGCTTTTAAAAAGCCGCCGGTCGAGGACAGTTTGGTGGTGAAATAGCCCTCGGAGGTCAATGCCGCCTGCACGGCGGAACTGTCGTCGTTTGAGACGATACAGAGCAGCAGCTTCATGGGGTTCTCCTTTCAAATATGGGATATGCGGAGGTTCGACTCGAATTCGGAAGTAATGCTTTCTGCTTCGTGTTAAAATCCCAATTATCTAAAACTGCCGCGGCAATTTTGATTTTCGTTATAAAAATGGCCGCACAGAATCGGTTACGAAACTATTTTAGCACATCTATGGCAATTTTTCCATAGGTTTTTAAAAATTTGACGGTTTTGGCGGTGATCAATTCCCCGCAGCACAAAACTGTTCGGCATGGCGGGCAGATACAGACGCTCTCGGCGGCGATTTTTCCGACGGAATC
>CAZTDA010000316.1:0-3442 GCA_964612155.1 uncultured Eubacteriales bacterium
ATCAGCCCGAAAAAGGCATTGTCTGCTGGATTTCGGGCAAACGCGTGATTTTGGGCTCGCGGGAATTTATTTCGGAATATGACATCGTGCTTCCGAGCGATGATTTTGATAAAAAGTTCACCAAACGCAACCGCTGCTTGATTTATTTGGCGTTCGGCGGAGAACTGATGGCGGTGCTGTTGGTGACTTATAAAATCGATTCCGACACCGCCCATGCGCTGCGGGCGTTGGCAAAACAGCGGGTGCGTCTGCTGGTGGATACGCGTGATCCCTGCATCAAGGCCTCCATCATCTCCAAGCAGCTCGGACTGCCGGATGATTACGTCGTCATCGTCGACACCCAGGGCAAGACGGCTTTAGAAAAGATTTTACGCGAGCGTACCGCGCTTAAAGCAGGCGCTCTCTGCGGCGGAAGAATGGCCGATCGAATCAGAACGGTGCTCTCCTGTTTCAGATTGCGTAAATCCCTCTCGGTCGGGTTTGCGGTTCAAGCGGGATTGATGGTGCTTGCACTCGGCGCGCTGTTGGTCTCGGTGTTCTCGACCACACTGAGCACTATGACGGTGCTGCTGGTTTTAGCCGCGCAGGGAATCATCCTGCTGCTGTCTGCGCTAATTCAATGTTTGCCCAGATATCGCAATCTTTGGTGATGTCCCGGAAAGGTTACGGAATGTTCGGGAAAGCAAGGGAATCGGTTGAAAAACGCTTTTAAATATGATATACTTTCTCTCTGTGCAGAACGTTTTGGGGATTTAAAACGAATGCCCGGAAAATTGAACACAAACCTATCACAAACCTGTCACCCACGCCGGGTAAAATTCGATATCAAAGGGAACGACTGAAGGCCTTAGAATTCGTTAAAAAAAGGAGCATGGCTTGAAATGATTGAAGTGAACGGACTGACCAAGCAATATGGTGAAAAGTTTGCCATTAAAGATGTCGGTTTCAAGATCGGCGAAGGTGAAATTGTCGGTCTTTTGGGCCCCAACGGCGCCGGAAAAAGCACGACTATGAACATTATGACCGGTTATCTCTCAGCGACCGCGGGCACGGTTACGGTCAACGGATTCGACATCCGTGAAAAGCCCATCGAAGCAAAAAAGAATATCGGCTATCTGCCCGAGCTGCCGCCGTTGTATCCGGACATGACGGTAAAGGCCTATCTCGATTTTATGTTCAACCTCAAGCAGGTGAAAGCCAACCGCGAAGATCATATTCAAAAGATCTGCAAGCTGGTTAAAATCGACGCTGTTTACCCGCGCTTGATTAAAAATTTGTCCAAGGGTTTTCGGCAGCGTGTAGGTATCGCTCAGGCATTGATCGGGACTCCTCCGATTTTGATATTGGACGAGCCGACCGTCGGTTTGGATCCCAAACAGATTGTCGACATCCGCGATCTGATTGCCAACCTCGGCAGAAGACATACGGTACTGGTCAGTTCGCACATTTTACATGAAATTCAAGCGGTGTGCAACCGCATTATCATCATCAACCAGGGCGAGATCGTGGCTGACGGAAAACGCGAAGATATCATTAAGAAAGTCACCGAAGATGCCCGTTTCACGGTGCGTGTCGCAGGCCCCAGAGATGACGTCGCAAAAACGTTGGTTAAGATCGCGGGTATTGACAAAATCATTGACGACGGTGTGCGCGAGAGCGGAAGCAACGACTTTATCATCATTCCGAAGGCAAAAATCGATGTTCGCAGAGAAGTGTTTGAGCGTCTCGCCGATAAAAAATGGCCGATTATCAGCATGGTCAGCGGTCAGCTGACACTTGAAGAGGTCTTCTTGCGGCTGACGAATGTCTCTGAGACAGAATGACGGGAAAGGAATATAGATAAATTATGAAAGCGATTATCAAACGTGAGTTTTCTTCTTATTTTGCGCATCCCGTCGGATACTTCTTTATCGGTTTAGTGTTCTTAATGGCATCGTTCAGTTTCTTCATCGATGTTTATCTTTACGGCACCACAGACATCGCCCCGGTATTCAGTTCACTTTTCGGCTTGGTGTACTTGGTTGTACCGCTGATTACAATGCGTCTGTTGAGCGAAGAAAAACGTCACAAGACCGAACAGGTGTTTTACACCTCGCCTGTCACGATGACAGAAGTGGTTTTGGGTAAATTTTTCGGAGCGGGTTTAATCTATATCGTGGCCACTGCTATTGTATTTGTCCATCAGATCGTGCTTGCGTTTTACGGCAGCCCTGACTGGGGTCTGTTGATTTGCAGATATTTGGGCTTGCTCTTGCTGGGCGGTTTATTAATTGCAATCGGACTCGTCGTTTCTGCGCTGACCGAAAGTCAGGCAGTCGCTGCCATTGTCGCCATTGCGGTTTCGATGGTCATGGATCAAGTGGATTCACTGACTCAGTCCTCGACCAATGAAACACTGCTTAAGATCACCAACTGGATTTCACCGGGCAACCACTTCGCCGGATTTTATAACGGCAACTTATCCGTCGCGGATCTTTTCTATTATCTGAGCATGACCGCCTTGCTGCTGTTTGTTGCGGTAAGAATCATGGACCGCAAGAGATGGGCTTGAGCTTAAGGAGGATTATACAGTGAAAACAACTGATAAGACCACCGCTGAAAAAGCGGTCACAACCCGCAAAGGATTGAGCTCGGGCAAACGGCATGTTTTGATTACCGTTTCCGTAACACTGGTGTTGCTCATTTCAATTTTCTTTGCTCAGTCGGCAATCGATTTGCTGGCGTTAAATAACGGTTTGCGAATTGATATGACCAAAGACAAAATTTTCACCATGAGCGATAAAACCAAAGATTTTGTCCAAAAAATCAATAAACAAGTTGATATCATCATCTTGGAAAACGAAAATTCCTTTGAAGCCAGTTTGCCGCAACAGCTTGAAATTATCAAGGCCTATGCGCAAAATAACCCCGAGTATGTCACCTATAGCTATGTAGACGTGGTGTACAACCCCGCGTATCTGACTCCTTACAAGGATGAACAGATCAGCGAGGGAGACATTCTGGTCAAGTGCGGATCGCGTTATAAAATCGTATCCTATGAGGATTTGGACTACACCACGACCGACCAGACAACCTCTGAGAAAAAGCAATATTCCGATGTCGAAAATGCCATGAACTATGCCATTCAATATGTTTTGATGGATAAAAACTATGTCATCGGTTTTACCACGGGACATAACGAAGCCATCACCGGCGACTTCGGTACATTCCTTGAGAGTAACCTGTTTGAAATCCGGGCGATTTCTCTCACGGGCAATCCCGATTTGAGCGATGTCAATGTGATCGTGGCGCAGGGTCCGCAATACGACTTCACCGATGAGGAATTAAAGACACTTGATAAATTCCTGACAAACAGCGAAAACTACGACCGCACGTTTGCATACTTTGCAACGCTGGACAAGCAAACCACGCCGATGCTTGACTCGTTTTTGGCTGAGTGGGG
>CAZTDA010000317.1:0-3428 GCA_964612155.1 uncultured Eubacteriales bacterium
CTTTTACCCCTTATCAATTACTCGTCAGCGCTGACATCTGAAATATACCACGCATATGGGCGTTTGTCAACGCTTTCGGTAATCGGAATACCGTTTAATATGACCATATATGTTGATATTTTGAGATAAAAGCAAGTGTGCAAAGATATGATGTTCATCCAAAAGTTACAATTTAATACATCTTTGCTTAACTGTGTTTAAAATGTTGACTTTCTTGACAAGATTTATTATACTTACTGAAGTCACTGACCGAGGTCATATTAATATGTTTCCGACGTCAGATTATGAAAGAGGGGATATATACAATGAAATCTGGAAGAAAAGCATTCACAATTCGCCTTTTTATTTTCGGACTTGCGCTGCTCATGTTGTCCGGCTGCGGTACGACACAACCGGAAGCAAGCAAAGACGGAGGTCTGTTGGGTGAAGAACCGTCCAAGACCGATCTCACCGTGCTGGAATATGAAAATATACCGCAGTCAGACGATTTGCTTCAAGCAGGCGGCCGGACCGTCTATGTCGGTTTGGGTTATAATATTTTGGATCGCGCCTACATGACCCCGGACGGTTTTTCACTGGGAAGACCCATCTTCAAACCGGAAGAAGTTGCGACTCGCCTGGAGACCGGCACTTCGCCAGTCAACTCGTCTAAGACAATCATGGGCACGACCGTGAGCGAATACAGCGAAAGGCTGAAGGCCAGTTTATCCATATCAGCGGATTATCCGCTGTTTTCGGGCAGCATCTCCAGCGAATACGACATGACAAAAACGCAAAAAAAGAACACCTACTTTGTAAAGTCAATGAGCGGATATATCAAACACAGCGAATACATCAACGTCAACAAAGACCTCAAAACCCTGCTTGACGATACTTTTAAAGAGGACTTGAACTCTTCTCTCAGTGCAAAGGAGCTGTTTGAACGGTACGGAACCCACGTTTTGGTCGAGGCGCTGATGGGTGCGCGCTGCACCTATAACTATACCTACAGCTCCACCAAGAGCGAATCGACCACCGATATTCAGGCAAAGGTCGACGCCACCTACCGCTATATCTCCGGTTCCTTTTCCGTGGAGGATGAGAAAACCGCCAAGGCCTTTTTATCCAGCACCTATTTCCAGTCCCTTCTGATCGGCGGGCCCGATGTCGATGCCTCGACGCTCACAGCGCTGCTTGATAATTTTTCGACATGGGTGGCCGGTCTCAAGGAATCTGTTCCGACCATCTACGGCATCAGCAATATGAACTCGCTGATTCCGATCTGGACGTTCGCCGAAAGCCCCGAACGTGCGGCGGAGCTTGAGAGTTATTTTAAACAGCGCGGCGGAGACATCCAGAAAATCCTGGACAATATGTCCGTAATCCCCGAAGATCCCCCGACGAAAACCTACATCGAGTCGGTCATTGTCACTTCAAGCAAAGACAAAGCTGCCGCAAAAGACGGCTCATCTTATCCCGATTACAAGATTATCGACAAAGATCTCAATAAGGATGCCGGCGGCAATTTCATCTACCTGTGGTACAAGACGACTACTGATCCGAACAAGGCCTTGCGGGATATCCGATTCACTTATGATGACTTCGGCGACATCCCCTCTTTCTACACCAAAAACGAGCATGATTTGAACGAGGGATCGGGAGGCGATTATATCTACCTTTGGACCACCAAACAATCCACCATCGGAGCACCCATCAGCGATATCATCATCCTGTACGGCAAAAACGCCGATATGCCGAGCGGTTATACGGCCGCCGGTGCAAACTTCTATGATAAGGGTAAAAACACCCGTGAAAAAGCCGAACTAAACCGCGGTGCGGGCGGATACTTCATCTATCTGGGTTACACAACACAATAAGTACAAAAAGCAGGGGCGGTCCGATCGGACCGCCCCTGCAGGTTTTATAGTGAAGCCACTTACTGCGCTTTGAGAGGGATATTTGAATCGATAGCTCCGGTTTTGTTCAGTTTCTTTGAACAGCGGCAAGCAGCAGCGAAAAATGTGCGAGTGCCCGTGCTTTAAAATCGAATTCGGGATACCGGATGCACCATTCGTAACTGATTCCGCGAATCGCCATCACAAAGTGGTGCGTCATTTCTTCCGGCTCAATATCGCCTCGAAATTCGCCGCTTATGATGCCCCGGTTGAGAATCTCGCCGAATATTTGATAGAGCGCTCTGCCGTAACCCTTAACGACCTCAATGCCGTCGTCTCCGGTCAACTGCAGTTTATAAACTGTTCTCATGTGCTGAATACCGATGTCATGAACCAGGGTGTCGGCAATTTTTCCGATCAGAGACAACAACACCTGCGCAGTGGATAATTCGGGCGGCAGCGATTCCAAATGTGCGCGGTAGCCGAAATCAACCTTTTTGACATAATCCTCGATGAATGAGGCGATCAGCGCATCTTTGGATTCGAAATGTACATAAAATGTCCCCTTGGAAACGCCGGCAGCCCGGACGATGTCGTCGACGCTGACGTCGTTAAAGCCATGCAATGTGAATAATTCTCCCGCGGTTTCGAAAATCGTGTTTTTGGTCGCCGCACCTTTGATTTTTCGGCGGGTTGTTCCTTCGGGCTTCAATGTCGTCCCTCCCGACTGCAGTATGATCAAAATAATAACCGGCTGCGTTTTGGATTATACCATATATTCGGTAAAATTCCAATCGGCGACAGCGCCAAACCTGCTTGACACCGCGTTTGTTTATATTATAATGGATTTATCGCGATCCAAGTGTTTCGTTAAAATTTATACCGAACGAAAGGGAACGGGAATCCGTTCTAAAGGGATTTTATGTTTTCAAAGCTGACACAACCCTGTAATTTTACCGCAAAGCGTGAGGGCAGTTGGGACCGCACCGGCGGCAACCTCGACCTGCGCAGCATCGCCCCCGGCGAGACGCTGGTTTTAGCCGACCTCGAGGGTCCCGGCAAAATCGTGCACTGGTGGTGCACGATCGCGGGTGAGGTGGTCGAAATGTTCAACCGCATGCTCGTACTGCGCTTTTATTGGGACGACGAGGAGACCCCGAGCGTCGAGGCTCCCATCGGCGACTTTTTCGGCTCCGGCCACGGTATTCAGGCCGACTGCATCTCGCTGCCGATCACCTCGGTGCATGGCGGCACAGGGCGCAACTGCTGGTTCGAGATGCCTTTTCAAAAGCACGCCAAACTGACTGTCACCAACGAGGCCGACAAAGAAATCCGCTCGTTTTATTGGAATATCGACTGGCAGAAGTACGACTCTTTACCCGCAGATACGATGTACTTTCACGCCCGCTACCGTCAGGAATACCCGACGACCTTCGGCAAGGACTACACAATACTCGAGACCACGGGCAAGGGTCATTATGTCGGCGTAACGCTGAACATCGAAAAAGCGCTCATCCCCGGTTGGTTCGGCGAGGGCGACGAAAAAATCTACAT
>CAZTDA010000318.1:0-3423 GCA_964612155.1 uncultured Eubacteriales bacterium
GCGCGGCATAACGGACTGCAATCCGTTATGCCGCGCCCTGCAAAATAAAACTCCGCAGGACGGAAGTCCTGCGGAGTTACAATATTAACTCCTAATTTCTCATGGCCTCAAGTGCCGAGAGCCGCGTGGCTCTGTGTGCAGGCAGGAATCCGGCGACCAATCCGACGAGAATTGCAAACAATACCGCGCCGAGTGCCAGCCATATCGGTATGACCGACAGCTTACTGCCGCCTCCGAAGCCTCCCAAGAATGAGCCGCCGCCCACCTTATTTAATACAAATGACAGCGCATAGCTGAACCCGATGCCAATTGCACCGCCGACCAGTCCAATGATGCCCGCTTCGTATAAAAACAGGGAGCGGATATCACTGACCACACAGCCGATGACCTTCATGATGCCGATCTCACGGGTGCGCTCATAGATGGACATGATCATCGTATTGGTGATGCCGATTGCCGCAACCAGCAGAGATACCGCGCCGATGCCGCCCAAAATCAACTGCAAACTCTGCATCTGTTTTTGATAGCTTGCAATCCACTCGGCGTTGGCATAGGCCTGATAACCCATTTCCTGAATCTGCTTGGCAATGTCGATGGTCTCGTTCATCGTGTTGGCTTTGACATAGATTTGATCGTATTTCACTTTTGAGCCGACTGTCGGCTTGACATTGTTATATTTGTCGGATTCCTTTTTCAATTTAAGCGCGGTTTCCATATCGACATAGACATTATAGTCCTTTTCGCCGTTTTCAGCCGCGAGTACACCGGTGACATTGAGCGTATACAGCTTAGCCACATTGGTATTGCCGTCGTCATAGGGATTCGGCATTTTATAGTTATTGTCAAACGTGAATTGAATGCGGTCTGTCATCGGATCAATCAGCGGAGCCGGCTGCTCGACTTCACCGCCGATATCGCCGCCCTCTTTGCCGGGAGCCGCAACCGCCATAGCGCCGCCTTTGACGATGATACCGCCGCCGTTGTTGCTTCTGGGATTATAAAAGAAAGTCGCAACCTGCGCGCCGAAAAGGCAATCAAAGGTTTTTGTCCCCACCGATGCCGTTTCGGAGAGCATTTCTCCGTTCTCCACTTTAAAACCGAGCTTTTCCATGATGTCGCGTCGTACACCGACGATATTTACGTTCGCATGGTACTTCCCGGATACGAAGTGCCCGTAAACCGAGACCTGCGGCGAAACCGCGACAACGTCTTCGATTGCTTCAAATTGCTTGACCGCTTCGTCCGTCAGGGGGACTTCCTTTCCCTCACTCCAGTTGGGATAGACATTGACGAGCGTCAAATCGCCCATATTCTCCATCTCTTCGGAGAAATTGACGTTCAGTGCCACGCCCAATGAGATCATCACCACGATCGACGCCACGCCGATGACCACGCCGAGCACCGTCAGCACGGAACGCACTTTTCTGCGCCGGAAGTTACCCAGCGCCATCAGTGCAATATCACTCTTCTTCATTGGTTGCCTTTGCTTTCTTGGCTTTCTTCACCGAGACCACGACAATGACCGTCACAACAGCCGCTGCGCCGAGACCGATCAAAACCCAAATCCACCACGCCATGCCGGGCTGTGTCGGTTCGATCGGGCCGACCGGGTCGTCCGGAAAATTCGGATCGGAGGAATAGCTCATCGGAGAGACCTCGACGGTGAATTCTTGACGCAGTTCCTGCGGTGTGCCTTCGGAACTCTCGTATTTCAAGACGATCGCACCGACTTTTGTGCCGGTTCCCGTTGCTGTCAGGTAGTCCTCAAAATAATCGTTTTGTCCCGCGGTCAGATTGCCGATATAGGAATCCCCGTTCGACAGGGTGAAGTCGCCTTCCACCGCAATGGTCAGATTATAAATAGTCGCTTTGCCTTTGTTGATATATTGGAAGTTGACCGGAATCATATCGCCTTCCATGGCGCTCTGCATCACGGTAAAACCAACGGTCTCAAGACGCTGCGCCTGACTGACGGAGAACGAAAGCTGTTCGGTTGTGCTGTAGGTTTTTCCGCTTGCATCCTCATAATCGATGTTGAGCAGAACCGGATAGATGCCCGGCTGCGCGTCCTGATTTGCCACCAGCTGGATTGACTTGGTGACCTCGCCCTCTTTGGCGATGCTGTCAATAAAGAAGGAGTTGCTGCCCTCGGCGACTACGAAAACCGCACCGCCGCTGCTCACGGTACCGGACGACAACACCACTTTAATATTGCTGACAGCGGTAGACTTTGCGGTGTTTTTGAGCGTGAAGCTGAGTTTAAACGTGTTGCCGGAGGTGATGCTGCCGGTGGTGTTATAATTCGATATAATGATTCGGGGAGTCGATGATGAGCTGCCGCCTGTGCCCCGGTCGAGTTCAAGATAAGCGGTGCTGTCTTGTTTGGTGTCAACCGACATGTCGGACGCACGATAGGTCAGTCCGAAAGTCAACGGATAATTGCCCCCTCCAACCGAGCTGTCGATATAGACCGAGAAGACCGCCTGTGCCTCTTTGCCTGCGGCAATGGTGCCCAAAGACACCGGGGTAAAGTTTTCGTACAGTGAAAAACCGGTGGTCGGCTGTGAACCGAACGCCAAACTCACTTTGCCGACATCGGATTCACCCGGGTTGGCGACAATCACCGTCATCTTATAACGGTTGGGGTTGGTTTCGTCGGCTTTTTGAACGCTGATCGATTTGACATAGGGCAGTGTCGCCAGGTCACGCGCTTTGACGGTTACGGTGGTGGTTCCCTCAAAGGTGGAGGGAGTGCCGTCGTCAGAGTTGGCGGTGATGGAATAGCTTAATATGTATGTGCCGCCCGGAATATCGGCTGACACCGTCAGCGGTACGGAAATACTCGCCAAAGAAGCGGGATTGATATAAGTTGCTGTGCCTTGACTTGCGGTAAAATATTTGGCTGAATCGCCGACACCGGCCAATTGAACCACCACGCTGTTTGCAGCGCCTGCGCTTGAATTTGCGATGGACAGGGTAACATTATTGGTACGACCACCCATCAGATTGTTGGCGCTGACTGCGGTGACCGAGAGTTTCGGCGCAGAACCGTCAGAACCGGTCGGGGCTATTGATCCATTAATTCCAATGACAACATCATTTATGTAATTGACCGAATCAATCGTCGAGGAAACACGGATAGCAAGTGAATTCCCGGTGCCTTTATAATACACATCGATTGGAATAGTAATCGGTTGACCTGTTTCGATTCCGCCGTTGGGTACAGCGATACTCTTCGGTTCAAAATCATATCCGGAGAGCACTTCGATATTAGTGATTACCGCTTTCTTAAAGCCGGTGTTCATTACTAAAATCGGAATGCTGACAAGCCCCCGCGAATAAGTGTTTTGAGAGCCGACTGAGAACGACAGATAAGGCGTTGCTTCGGCGGCTGTTACGGTTGCCGAAAACAGCGAAATCGCC
>CAZTDA010000319.1:0-3419 GCA_964612155.1 uncultured Eubacteriales bacterium
AATTTAGCCGCGCTGATCGGGTGTGTGCCCAGCCAGATCAATTATGTCATCGCCTCCCGATTTACACCCGAAAACGGCTTTGTGGTTTTGAGCAGGCGAGGTGGCGGCGGTTATATTCGCATCACACGGGTCAGTTCGGAAAAAAACCTGATGTTGATGCATATTGTAAATTCGCTGGCGGATTCGGTGGATATGCAGAGCTTGTGCGCAATTTTGCAATCACTCGGTTTTAACGGACTGCTGACGGTGCAGGAAGCCGAACTGATTTTGGCGGCTTGCAGCGACAATGCTTTGAAACCCGCCGAACCCCAGATGCGCGACATCCTGCGGGCATCCATCGCCAAACAATTATTTATTAAGATCGGCAGCAAGGAGTGACATTATTTATGCTTTGCGAAAATTGCAAGAAGAACGAGGCCAATACGACCTTGACCAAAAACATCAACGGTCATGTGACCGTACAGCACTTATGCGCCGAATGCGCCGCAAAAAAAGGCCTCGGCGCAATGGGCAGCGTCTTCGGGAGTATGCTCGGCGGCATCTTCTCCGACTTCGTAGGCCCGAGCCCCGCCGCAAAGTGCAGGGTCTGCGGCAGTACATTTGCCGATTTTACACGCACCGGAAAAGCCGGCTGCCCCAGCTGTTATGAGGAATTTTATCCGCAGCTGCTGCCGACGCTTCAAAGAATCCACGGCAAGACCGGGCATGTCGGAAAAGCCGGCAGCGTCAAAGAGAACGAACCTACGGCACAAGCTGCGAATTCGAGCAGTGTCGAGGATAAACCCGCACCCGCGCCGACAAAGGAAGACAAGATCACCGAATTAAAAGCGCGGCTCGACAAGGCAGTCGAAGCGCAGGAATATGAACAAGCGGCGGCATTGCGCGACGAGATCAAAGCACAGGAACAGGAATGATAACGATTCGGAATTGAGATATGTCCGACGGGCGAACGCAGTTCGCCCCTACACTCCGAACCTAATAACTTTATTCCCTTTTTGAAAGGAATGATAGATTAATTATGAAAGAGAAATGGTATAACGAGGCGGGCGCAAACGAGCCCGTTGCGATTTCGACGCGCATTCGACTTGCGCGAAATTTGCGGGACACCGCGTTTCCCCGACTGCTGGACGTCGCGGGCAAAAACGAAATTGCCGAAAAGGTGATTGCCGGATTTAAGGCGGCGTTTGCAGACAGAGCCGATGAATTTGACGTGATTGATATGGGCAAACTGAATCCGGAGGCCGCGTTTTCGCTGGCTGAACGGCGGTTGGTGAGCCCCGAATTTGCCTCAGCCGGGGCGGGTGGATTTTTAATTTTATCCAAAGACCACTCGGTCTCGATTATGGTGAACGAAGAGGATCACGTTCGAATTCAAGTGCTGGCCTCCGGGTTACAGCTTGAAAACGCCTATGCGATGGCAAACGAGATTGACGATATGCTCGACAAACAACTCGGCTTTGCCTACGACAAGCGGCTCGGATATCTGACCGAGTGCCCGACCAATTTGGGCACGGGGCTGCGCGCTTCCGTGATGCTCCATCTGCCCGCGATGCTCTTTTTCGGCTCGATCGGGCGGCTGGCGGAGACGGTCTCGCGCCTTGGATTTACGGTGCGCGGCGCATACGGCGAAAACTCGGATGTGAAGGGCGGATTCTTCCAGATTTCGAACCAGATCACGCTGGGCATCTCGGAAAAGAATGCGATTGACAACCTCTCAACGGTAGTGAAACAAATTATCTCGACCGAGGAGGAAGAGCGCAAACGGCTGATCTTGCTGCCTGAGATACAGGATAAAATTTGGCGCTCGTTGGGAATTTTGCGCACGGCACGGATGCTCTCGGGTGATGAGGCCATCGAAATGGCTTCGAATTTACGGCTCGGGGTTGCCTGCGGGGTTTACAAAGGAGAAAAGATTGATCCGGGCGCACCCGGAAAACTGATCGCGCTGACCGGCCCCGCGACCCTGATGGCTAAGAGCGGCAAAAAGCTTTCGGTGGCCGAACGGGACGCGTTGCGAGCCGAGACGGTGCGGAACATAATGAAAGATTGAAAATAAATTTTCAAACGAGCTTCTGAGAAAGGATAGCATATTATGTACGTCTTCGGCGGATTTAACAATAAAGCAAACGAGGTGATGAGCGCGGCGATTGAGCTTGCCATGCAGATGGGGCACACCTATGTGGGCAGCGAACATCTGCTGGCGGCACTGGCAAACCCCGAGAGCGGGTATGCCGGACAGCTACTTGCCGAAAACGGCGTCACCCCTGAAAATGTCGGCGAGATCATCGGCGCTTCGGTCGGCAGAGGGATGCCGACCAATCTGAACCCCGCCGATTTGACCCCCCGCGCAAAATTTATCGTCGAGACCGCCATGAACTTTGCCCGCAATTCGGGCGGGAACTATGTGGTTCCCGAATATCTGCTGTTGGCGCTGTGCGCCGAGCGTGACAACATGGCGATCTCGATTTTGAAAAAGCTGAACATTGACCCTAAAACCATTGTGAGCGCGCTGGCGCAAAACGGCTCAACACCGGCACAGGAGCCGTATTCGGCGGGCGAAGAAAATTCCGCCGCCGAAGAAAACAGTGCGAGCAAACCGACGGGTAAAACCCCGATGCTGGCTCAATTCGGGCGCGATCTGACCGCGGCTGCCAAAGAAGGAAAGCTTGACCCGGTCATCGGGCGCGAGCCGGAAGTGCAGCGGATTATTCAAATCTTATCTCGTCGCACCAAAAACAACCCCTGTTTGGTGGGTGAACCGGGCGTCGGCAAGACCGCAGTGATCGAGGGATTGGCACAAAAAATCGTGGAGGGCGTTTTGCCCGATCAACTGAAAAACAAGCGCATTTTTTCGCTGGATATGGGTGCGATGGTCGCGGGAACGCGGTATCGCGGCGACTTTG
Source organism: uncultured Eubacteriales bacterium (assembly GCA_964612155.1). GTDB lineage: Bacteria > Bacillota > Clostridia > Oscillospirales > JAKOTC01 > DAOPZJ01. The sequence goes on from CAZTDA010000319.1 coordinate 2,904, forward strand.
AAGAGCGCCTGAAAAAGGCGATGGACGAGATCAAAAAAGAGGGCAACATCATCCTCTTTATCGACGAGCTGCACACCATCATCGGCGCGGGCGCGGCCGAAGGGTCGGTCGACGCGGCCAACATTCTGAAACCGGCGCTCTCAAGGGGCGAAATGCAGGTGATCGGTGCAACCACACTCGCCGAATACCGCAAGCATGTGGAAAAAGACGCGGCGTTGGAGCGGCGCTTTCAGCCCGTGACGGTCGGCGAACCCACGCAGGAAGATGCCATTGAAATTTTAAAGGGGCTGCGCAACCGCTATGAGGCGCACCACCGGGTAAAAATTACCGATGCGGCACTCGAAGCCGCCGTCAAGCTCTCGGTGCGATATGTCGCCGACCGGTTCTTACCCGATAAGGCCATCGACTTGATTGACGAGGCCGCCTCCAAAGTGCGGCTGGCGGGTCTTAGCGAGCCGCCTGAGATCAAACAGATTCAACAACAACTCGAGATGGTTGAAGAGGAAAAGAAAAATG
>CAZTDA010000320.1:0-3375 GCA_964612155.1 uncultured Eubacteriales bacterium
CGAGGCCAACCAAAAATATCAGACAGCGGTGTTAAAGACCAATAAGACCTGGCTTTCCATCTGGCCGATTCCCGAATTTTTATCGCAGTTTTTGTCGGTGATTGTGCTGACGATGGGCGGATATCTGACGATCAAAGGCAAGATGACGGTCGCCGACTTAACCGCGTTTACGGCGCTCATTTGGGCATTGTCGACATCGATTCGAAACATCGGCAACTTCTTAAACGACTTTCAACGCTTTTTCCCGAGTGCGGACAAAGCCATGGAGATCTTTTATGCCCAGCCGCGCATCGTCAGCCGATCCGGCTGCGTCACACCGAGTCGATTAAAAGGCGATATAGCCTTTGAAAACGTCACGTTTAAAGTCAAAGATACGACCATTGTCAAAAACATTTCTTTCTCGGTTGAGGCCGGAAAGACGCTTGCCATCGTCGGTGAGACCGGCAGCGGCAAAACTACGCTCATCAATTTGCTGGCACGCTTTTTCGACGCCACCGAGGGCAGTGTAAAAATCGACGGCGTTGATGTGCGCGATTATCACCTGCAGGGGCTGCGCAAAAATATCGGAATGGCCACGCAGGATGTGTTTTTGTTCTCGGATACCCTTGACGGCAATATCGCTTTCGGTGACCCCGATATGTCGGAGCAGCAGGTGAAGACCAGCGCGGTCAGAGCCGATGCCGATGAGTTTATCTCCAAAATGGAAGAGGGCTATGACACCATTGTCGGCGAACGCGGCATGGGATTATCGGGTGGTCAGCGGCAGCGCGTCGCTCTTGCCCGCGCCGTCGCCATCGAACCGGCGATTTTGGTACTCGACGACACCACCAGCGCGGTTGACATGAAGACCGAGCGCTATATCTGGGGACAGCTTCAGGCCCTGCCGTTTTCATGTACCAAGATCATCATCGCACAGCGGATTTCGACGGTCTCGGAAGCCGATGAAATTCTCGTGATGCAGGGCGGAGAGATCACCGCAATCGGCACGCATGAACAGCTGATCAGACAACCCGGATTCTACCGCGATATTTATGAGATCCAGTCGCAGCAGACCGAATAATATGATACGTTCAAGCAGCGTGCGAAAGGAAGGCAACTTGAATGGCGCGAAATAGATACGACATTGACGAGTCGCTGGATTCCCCGTTTAATTTTAAACATTTTCTGCGCGCGGGCGTCTATGTCAAAAAGTACAAATGGAAATTGATTTTAGCGTTTGCCGCCAGTTTGGTCAGCAGCGTTGCGGGGTTGTTTACGGTCTCGCTCTCCGGCAACATCATCGATAAAGCGATCCCCAATAAAGATGTCGGTTTGGTTTTAACCTACGGCGGTATCTTAATGGGCTGTATTCTGCTGTCGATTGTGCTTGCCATCGTGCGCATACGGTTGGTGGCAATCGCGGGGCAGAGCATCATCTTTGACATCCGCAACGATTTATATAAGCACATGCAGGCGCTTTCGTTTTCTTTCTTCGACAGCCGCCCGCACGGCAAGATTTTGGTGCGCGTGATCAACTATGTCAACTCCATCGCCGATATCTTGACCAACGGTGTCGTCAACTTCATCCTCGAGATGTTTAACATCGCAATCATTTTGGTGTTTATGTTCTTAAAGGATGTTCAACTGTCGCTGTATTCGCTGGCCGGCGTTCCGTTTTTCCTGTTAATTGCGTTTTTGATGCGTCCAAAGCAGGTCAAGGTCTGGCGCAGTTTTTCAAACAAGAGCAGCAACCTGACCGCGTTTTTGGCCGAGAATATCAACGGCATGAAGGTCACTCAGATTTTTGCCCGCGAGGACTATAACCGCGACATCTGCAAGCGGCTTTCGTTGAATACTAAAAAGTCGTGGGTCAGAGCGGTGATGACCGGCGAAATCATGAACTTTTCGGTCGATACTGTCGCCAACGCCGTGTCGTGTTTGATTTACGCCGCAGGGGTGATGCTGCTGTCACCACCCGCCTCAGTCGGCACGATCGTGGTAATGACCGGATATGCAGGGCGCTTTTGGGGGCCGATTATTTCCCTTGCGGTCATATTAAACAGCTTTATGACGGCGGTGGCCTATTTGGAGCGAATCTTCCAGATGATGGACGAAAAAGCCGAGATCGTCGACGCGCCTGATGCCGAAGAGCTGCCTCCGATCAAGGGTGAGGTCGAGTTCAAAGATGTTCGGTTTGAATATGACAAAGGCGTCGAGATTTTACATGGCGTCAGCTTTAAAGTGAAACCGGGCGAAAGCGTTGCGCTGGTCGGGCCGACCGGCAGCGGCAAATCTACCATTGTAAACTTAATCTCAAGGTTTTATGACATCAAATCCGGTCAAATCCTCATCGACGGCCACGATGTGAGCAAAGTCACCATGCAATCACTGCGCGGCCAGATGGGCATTATGATGCAGGACAGCTTTGTTTTTACCGGTACCATTGCAAGCAACATCCGCTACGGCATGCTCGACGCGACCGACGAGCAGGTCAAAGCGGCAGCAAAAACCGTCTCGGCGCATCCGTTCATCACGCAGCAGCCGAAAGGGTATGAGACCGAGATCACCGAGCGCGCCTCGGGTTTGTCGCAGGGGCAAAAGCAGTTGATCGCCTTTGCCAGAACCATTGTCAGCGACCCCAAAATTTTAATTTTGGATGAGGCGACAAGCTCTATCGACACCAAGACCGAACGGGAACTGCAAAAGGGCATTGCGGCGGTGCTGAAAGGCCGCACCAGCTTTTTAATCGCACACCGTCTTTCCACCATCCGCGACTGCGACAAGATTATGTACATCGACGGCGGAAACATTGTCGAAAGCGGCAATCACGAGGAATTAATGGAAAAGCGGGGCGCTTATTACCGGCTGGTCACCGCAGGGCATGAAACCGTTGCAAAATAGAAAATGCGGAATTAGTACGCTTTTATTTTACATATCTTAAAAAAACGGTTGACATTTCCATGCGCGGCAAATATACTTATAACGTTAGCAGCAAAGGGGCTGCGGGCTTAATGTCCGCATCCCTTTTTTGTTGCTATAATTTTATTTTGGGAGAGGGAAAGCTATGGATACTCAGGTGATACTTGATACCCTATGGGTCATCATCACCGGCGCACTGGTCTTTTTTATGAACCTCGGTTTCGCCGCTGTTGAAAGCGGTCTTGCGCGTCAAAAAAACGCAGTAAACATTCTGTCTAAAAACTTTATCGTGTTCGCGGTCTCATCACTCGGCTTTTTACTTTTGGGCTGGGGACTGATGTTCGGCGACGGAAACGGCTTTATCGGTTTAAAAGGTTTGTTTATGGTGGGCGGATAGTATAATTAGCCTGCTGTCGGGGATGACTATCAGGCTGTTTATTCTTCGATCGCCTTGACCGGCAATCCGCTGTGGGCAAA
>CAZTDA010000321.1:0-3373 GCA_964612155.1 uncultured Eubacteriales bacterium
AACCGTGGCCGAAGAGGTGAAATCATGAGTCTGACGCTGGGCCATTTCCTGACACGTAGGGGGCGTTGACGATAAAAACTTTTACAATCATCGGCGGCGTAAACGGCGCCGGGAAGTCCAGCTTATCCGGCGTACTCCAGTCGGAGCGCAGGGATCTGGGTGAGTTTATCAATGTGGATGATATTGCCGCCGAGAAAGAGATTTCCAACATCGAAGCGGGAAAAATTGCGCTTGCCAAAATCAAGCTGCTGATGAACAAAGGGCTAAATTTCACACAGGAAACCACATTATCCGGAATAAAAACTTCTCAGACGATCAGCCGCGCGCGCCGCAGAGGTTATTATATCCGCCTTTATTATGTCGGCCTCGAAACTGTGGAGGAGAGCATTCAGCGCATCCGCATCCGCGCAGAAAACGGCGGTCATTATATTCCCGACGAAGATGTGGTCAGGCGTTTTAACAGCCGCTATGACAATCTTATGAGAATTTTGCCCCTTTGTGACGAGGTGCATTTTTACGACAATTGCAACGGGTTTATAGAAATTGCACGGATGATGGAAGGGCAGTTGTTATTCCGTAATGCGCTCACGCCAAAGTGGATGATCGAATTAAGCAGCCATATTCAAAGGGCAAAAGACAGCAATCGAATGTGAAACTAATTTTTAATTTAACAGTCGAAAAATCGATTGTTAAACCCCGCCTACGGCGGAGATGAAAACGCATAGCGTTTTCAAAAAATCAGTAAATAAGAAAGTTTCGACAAATTCAGACGGTGCATGCGAAGATGCGCTGTTTTTGTTTACATAAAAACAAAGCTTGTCCCCTTTAATTGTCGAACTATGTCGAATCGTGTGACCATTTAATTCCATAAATATTGCCAAAAATCATTGTAATATTTAATTAAATGTGGTAATCTTTAATAAATCGAAGATTTTGAAAGGAGAGCCCCGATATGAAGCAACGGATACTGATCACACAGGACAACACTCAGACCGCCTCAGAATTGGCGAATTCTCTTTCTCGGGCCGGGATTGAGGTTTCAACGGTCCCTAGGAACGGAAAAGTAATTTTAGAGATGCTACGGGCATCGACAAAATTCGACGCGGCCTTGATTGACTTCAATCTCGCCGGGATCGACGCCATCGGCGTTATCAACGAGGCGAGAACCATCAGCCCCGGAACAAAGATCATGGTCATGACGGCCTTTTTAACAGGGGAACTTGAACGTCAGGTTTTTGCTGCCGGCGGACAATATCTGTTGCTGAAGCCCTTTGACCCACAGGTTGCGGTGGATCGGCTGTTAAGCTTAACCGGACTCTCCAGTCTCGAAAAAAGCTTCCATGAGCTGTCGGACAGCGAACTGCAGATGATGGTCACCGAGATCATTCATCAAGTGGGTGTTCCGGCTCACATCAAAGGTTATCAGTATTTGCGCGATTCGATTGTCATGTGCATTAACGACGGTGACTACATAAATGCCGTGACCAAAATGCTCTACCCGGATGTGGCCAAAAAGAATGGCACGACAGCTTCACGCGTCGAGAGAGCCATCCGCCATGCCATTGAAGTCGCATGGGATCGCGGTGATATTGACGTGTTAAACGCCTTATTCGGCTACACAATCCATACGGGGCGCGGAAAGCCGACCAACTCGGAATTTATCGCCTTGATCGCGGACAAACTGAAGCTGCGGCTTGACAATGAAAAGCAGCGCCGATATTCCTCGGTACGAACACCGGACAAAAGCGAACTGTTAAAGATATAACCGAAAACCATAAGTACAAACACCCTGTCTGTCGGGATGGCTCGGCAGGCGGGGTGCAATTATTTTATAAAGTATTATACTGTTTGACAGATTCAACGATCGATTATCGATTGTTGCAGACGAATATATAGTGAAGCCACAGAAAAACAAGGCGAGGATAATTTTAAAGGTAAGTGGCTTCACATTGGGTAAAGCCACTTAAATTTTGCCTTGAGTTTAAAGTGGATTTACTATATTATTTTTCGATGTAGTCCCCCGGTGCGTTTAGGCAATCCGCTTTGTTCCATGAATGGGTGGCTTCGATACGGGCATCGCTGATTAAAAAATAGTCATAATTTAAGGTGCCGTCGGTCAGATCCGCACGGTCATCGGCCACAATGTCAATGTGAAACCATTCATCGTTCAATTTAACCATATTCCAAACCCGGCGTTGAGCACCGGCAGTTCCCAAAATGACACGACTTTCAATGCCTGCAATCCCCGTTAAAAGGCGAAAAGCATCGGAATAGCCGTCACTGACTGCGAGTCCGCCGACCAAGACGCCGTAAGCCACGGTCTCCGAGTAGACGGGTTTATCATTCAAGGTGTCCAAATTCCCGTTTTTAACGATATAATCGTGAATGATCTTTACTTTTTGATAGTCCGAAAGATCGGCAGTGAAATTGGCTTCGGCAAACTTTTTTGCGGCGTTGCAGCTTTGATTTTGTAATTGGTTTGAACCGGATAAATTACCTGCAGCAATTATTCTGAGGCAGCTCAATGAAAAGTTGGGGGTCAACGTAAACGTGACCGGATAGACCTCCGACATCGTTTCGCCGCCGACAAAATAAATCTTATCCTTGATATCTGCGGTATAAAGCCCATAAACAGAATCCACAGAGAGATCGGCCAGAAGAGCCGGATCACTGATGTAAGTGTTAAAAGTACTCTCTTGCGCGTACAGGGCATTTTTAACAACAAACTGCAGTTTTCCGATTGTATCACAAACGGTTATGCATTCAATCTGACAACTGGCGGTCAGGTTACCGAGCAGTGTAGATGCGGTGACAACCGCCGTACCCACTTGTTCGAATCGGACAACACCTTCGTTGATCGAGGCAACTGCGCCGTTTGAGCTGCTCCATACCAACTGCTTCCCAAGCGCATTGGCGGGATAGACGATCGAGTTAATTGTATAAACCTGTCCCTCTGTCAGATATATTTTTTGAATGTCAAGTTTCAACTGCACGGGAAGTATCGGATCGGCCTGTGACGGAGTGGAAGAGGAGGAGGCCTCGACAACCGATATATTCGGGTTTGAACCGGAAGAGGTTTTTCCCGAGACCTCAACAGAAGTCACTGATATGATTGAAGAAGCGCCCTCACAGCCCGATAAGAGCAACACAATTACCAAACCGAACAAAGTCAGTTTGTTCAAGCGCATTTCAATCACTCCCTCCGTATTGACGTTAAAAAGGCAAACCCAACATTAATCGCATATATAATAGCATATAAAAAGCACAAATGTCAATCATGGCCGGAACCATCAGGTGTTATGGGCTTGTATCCTGTATTTCGAGCCGATATAGTGAAGCCACTTGAAAAGCAAGGCGAGAATAAAAGGCAAGT
>CAZTDA010000322.1:0-3362 GCA_964612155.1 uncultured Eubacteriales bacterium
ATAGGAGCTTCGGCGTCAATATCGAAGTGGAATTCTCGGGCACGGTTGAAATCGACCGCAACTCAGATGAGTATGCAGATGCCATTAAAACCCCGGAGCCGCAAATTGTCATTAAACCGCAGGAAGCCCCGCCGCAGACGACAACGGCGGCTGTTCCGATCAATGTATTAAAACGCCCCGAGGAACAGGCGGTTGAAGAACCGGGACGCAGAAAAACCGTCTTTATGGGCAAACGCATCGCCGAGTCGCCGATTCCGATTGCCGATATTTATCAAAAACACCTTAAAGAGAATGTAACCGTTGAAGGCGATGTGTTTTTAATCGATAAAAAAGCCATCAAAGACGGTTCTACGGTCATTTTTAATTTTTATATCACAGACGGCGGCTCCTCCATCGGCTGTAAGCAGTTTTTGCGCAATTCTAAACTTGAGCTTGAGGAATTAATCCAAGAGGGACAGACCCTTAAAGTCAGCGGTAATGTCGAATTTGACGATTTTGCCCAGCAGGATGTCCTTATTCCGGTCAGCATCTGCCTGTCCGAAAAGAAAAAAGTGATGGACAGCGCCGAGAAAAAGCGAGTCGAACTGCATCTACATACGTCCATGTCCGCTCTCGATGCCATCACTCCTGCGCAGGCACTTGTCAGGCAGGCCTACGAGTGGGGACATCGAGCCATCGCCATCACCGATCACGGCGTGGTGCAGGCGTTCCCCGAGGCCATGAACGAATATGAAGATATCAAAAAAGCTGATCCGAATGCCGATTTTAAAATCATCTACGGCATGGAGGCCTATATTGTCAACGACAAAAGCGGGGTAGTGACCGGAAAAACCGACGCCGCTTTCGATGACGAGTTTGTTGTGTTCGACATTGAGACTACCGGCCTTTCCTCTTACAATGACCGTATCACCGAAATCGGTGCCGTCAAAATTAAAAAGGGTGTTGTGCTCGAAGAATTCAATACCTTTGTCAATCCCCAAATGCCGATTCCGCCCAAAATCGTCGAGATCACCGGCATCAACGATATGATGGTAGCCGATGCGCCGTTGGAAGCAGAAGCGCTTGAAAAGTTTTTAACCTTTACAGGTAACTGCACCTTGGTTGCGCACAATTCCGAATTTGATACGGGATTTATCTCGGCAGCGGCAAGACGCACCGGGAAAAAATTTGAAAATGCGCACATCGACACCATGAAAATGGCGCGGCTTGTGTTCCCGGAGCTGCAAAATCACCGGCTTGAAACGGTGGTTACACACCTCGGCATTGAAAAGTTCAACCACCACCGCGCCTCCGACGACGCCCGTGTCACCGCAAAGATTTTCTCTAAGATGCTCGACCGTTTTGTGCAGAACGGTTGCAAATGCCTTTCCGATATGGAGGGTGAACTGGTGGGCGGTTCACTGGCAAAACTTCATGCGTTCCACTGTATTATCCTTGTCAAAAACGATATCGGCCTGCGCAATCTTTATGAGTTGGTGTCTTTATCGAACCTCAATTATTATCACTATACTCCCCGAATCCCGAAAAGCGTTCTCACCGAACACCGGGAAGGCCTGATCATCGGCAGCGCCTGTGAAGCCGGTGAGCTGTTCAGAGCCATCGTCGAGGGTAGGGAGAATTCGATTTTATATTCCATCGCCTCTTATTACGATTACCTCGAAATTCAACCCCTTTGCAACAACGAGTTCATGATCCGCAGCGACGAGAGCCGCATGAGCCATATCAAGTCCAAACAACAATTGATTGAGTTCAATAAAAAGATCGTCTATATCGGAAAAAAGCTGAATAAACCCGTTGTCGCCACCTGCGATGTGCACTTCATGAAGCCGGAGGACGGTATCTTCCGCGAGATCATCATGACGGGAAAGAAAATGAAGGACGCAGAAAGCCAAGCGCCCTTATATTTCCGCACGACCAACGAAATGCTCTCGGAGTTTTCTTACTTATCCGAGCAGGAGGCGCGCGAAGTCGTTATCGATAACACCAATAAAATCGCCGATATGGTGGAGATTGTCCGACCGATTCCCAAGGGTACCTATACCCCTCAAATGGACGGCGCGGAACAACAGTTGACCGATATCGTCTATCAAAACGCCAAAGCACAATACGGCGACCCGCTGCCCAAAGTAGTCGCGGATCGGCTTGAACGAGAGCTCGCACCGGTCATCAAACACGGTTTTGCAGTGTTATATATGATCGCGCAAAAACTTGTCGCCTATTCCAACGAACACGGCTATATGGTCGGTTCGCGCGGATCGGTTGGCTCGACGTTTTTAGCAGCCATGACCGGCATCTCCGAGGTCAATCCGCTGCCTGCGCATTATTATTGCAAAAACTGCAAATACAGTGAATTTATCGATGATGAGGCGGTCGTCGGATTTGACCTGCCGCCCAAGGACTGTCCGCATTGCCATAACTCGCTCGAACGCGATGGTGTCAATATCCCGTTCGAGACCTTTTTGGGGTTTGCGGGCGATAAAGCCCCCGATATCGATTTGAATTTTTCCGGCGAGTTCCAGAGTGAAGCGCATAAATACACCGAACAGTTGTTCGGTGCGGAGAACGTTTTCAAAGCGGGCACGATTTCTACGGTGGCCGAAAAAACAGCCTACGGTTACGTTTTAAAGTACTGTGAGGAGAAGGGCATCACCCTGCCGAAAGCCGAGATGGAGCGCCTTGCCGCGGGCTGTACAGGCGTCAAACGCACGACCGGTCAGCACCCGGGCGGCATGGTCGTCATTCCGAAAGGACTCAGCGTCTATCAGTTCACCCCGGTGCAACATCCCGCCGAAAAAAAGGACAGCGACATCGTCACCACCCACTTCGACTTCCATTCGCTGCACGATACGATATTAAAATTGGACGAGCTCGGGCACGATATTCCGACCATCTTTAAATATCTGCAAGAGCTCACCGGCGTCGATTTTAAAGATGTCCCGATGTCAGACGAAAAGGTCATGCAGTTGTTTATTTCCACCGAACCCCTCGGAGTTACGCCCGCGCAGATCAACAATCCCATCGGCACTTTTGCCATCCCCGAAATGGGCACGTCGTTTGTGCGCCAGATGTTAGTTGAAACACAGCCCAAGAAATTTTCCGACTTGCTGCAAATATCGGGGTTGTCGCACGGCACCAACGTCTGGCTCGGCAACGCGCAGGACTTGATAAAGAATAAAACCTGTACCATATCCGAGGTCATCGGTACGCGTGACAACATCATGCTGTACCTTATCAAAAAGGGACTTGACCCCAAAAAGGCCTTTAAAATCACTGAAATTGTGCGCAAAGGCAAGGCCAAAAAAGACCTTTCCAAAGATCTTGTGGACGATATGATGGCGCACGATGTGCCCGATTGGTACATC
>CAZTDA010000323.1:0-3358 GCA_964612155.1 uncultured Eubacteriales bacterium
CGCCACATTTGCCATCCCGACAAAAGTCGGCATAATCCAGTTATAGCGCGCGCCTCCCCGGTCGATATCAAGGCCTCTGTCAAGGCAGTCGTTGATAAAACAGGAGAGCAGGGGGATAAACCCGCTTTTTTCTCTGGCGATCCGACAGCTCAGTTCCGCTGCAAAATTGGACTTAATCGACTCTCTCAAATGCTCAAAGTACGCTTCAGTCAGCGTTTGTATCGAGTCATATTCCCGGTCGAGTACATCCAGCAGCTTTTGCACCAAATTGGTATAAGGACTCGCCACCCATACGTTCGACGAAGCGATCGGCGTGATCTCGACGCAGGTGCTGTGAATATAGGAGCACGCTTCTTTTGCCGGAAGCCCGTATTCACGAAGACCCTTGGAAATCACTTCATCATTGAAAATCGCGGGGTGCGAAAAGCCCTGTTTTAAAATATCACAGGCCAGTTCGATATCTTCTTTAGGCGTATCCGAACAGCAGCACAAACCGACCGACGGATAGACCAACCGGCATTGTTCAACCACGCGCATGCCCATTTTGGTCAGTTCGTTCGAAACGACCTTGCCGTTTTCATCCCGTCCACCGACCATATAGCCGCTCGAAAGCCCGTGAACGACACGGCGGTTGATCTGAACCGCAAGGCAGTCCAGCAGTGTCTGCGCCTTGTACGGCGTAATCAAACCGGCTTTCAGGTCGTTTTCATAAAACCGCCACAAATAGCGGTCAGGTCGCCCGAGTTGGAACTGCTGCATATGTAAGCGCAGCGGATTTGCGGACAGACAATAGGTCAAAAAATGCACCGACTGCACGGCTTCATAAAACGTCTCGGCGGGATGTTCGGGCACTTTTCGGCAAATCTGTGCTATTTTTATAAGCTCATCACGGCGCTTTTCGTCTTTACAGTTTTCGGCTTGCTTTTCGGCTTCATCCGCATACCTGTTCGAAAACACGACCACAGCTTTCAAAGAAAGCTCGCACGCCTCGTAAAATAAATCCTTTTTAATATCTTCCGCTTTCGAAAGATCAAGCGCCGCTCGCTTTTTTCTAACGATATCCAACACTCCGGAAATTCCTTTGCCGAGCAGCAGTTCATAATCGACGGTCAAATGCGAATCCTGCCCGCGGCTCAATGCAATCATCGGAACAGTGTACTTTTTAAGCACATCCCACTCGGCCTGCTCCTCGGGCGTGAACTTTCTATCGCTCTTTCCGACAATCAGTTCGCCGTCATTAATGGAAGGCGCAGCATTCGAAAACGCGTATAAATACGCATCTCCATACCGCTTTTCAAAATGCATCAGCGCATTATTCTCGGCAAATCTACGGTAAAAGTTGAGATAAATATCCTCATAACTGATATACGGATCAATCGCCGGCAGGCGCAGTTTTTCAATTCTCTCGCGGTCGTAATCGCACATAAAAACACCTCATAAAACGACATTGTTCGACTATCAGTATAACACAATTCAGGCCTTTCGCAATACCATATAACAACCAATTCGTTTCGGCAAATACCTCAAAACTCCGCAACGATTCTGTCATAAAGCTCCTGCTCGAAAGCAATGATGTATTTTTGATGCTGCTCAGGCGTTAAATAATAGGCCGAAAGCGTCTTAACGCCGAGCAGTTTTGCTTTATATAACCGGTGATTCCCGTCAATCAGCTTATCTTTTCCGGGGCATAACTGTACCAAAACCAAAGGCTGCGATAAATCGGTAGTCATCGCGTATTCTTTATTGCCGCAAAACCGATTACAAGCGGACAATTTATCAACCGAGACCGAAATCCGTTTAAATTGCTCCGCATCTGCCAGTAGAGCAGTAACATCCCAAAAAATCCGCCCGCTCGGTGTTCCGATCTGATATTTCTGCTCGATAGGTCAGCCCTCCCATCAGATAAGATCAATCCGGTACCGAACCTCGCGTGTCGCTGCTTTATCAGCAAAATCGCTGTCCTTATATGTCCCGTCAAACTTAAACCCGTACTTTTCATAAAACCGCCGAGCGCGGTCATTTTTTTCAAACGCCCAAAGTAAAACTTTTTTATACCCGAGCCGCTTCAACTCCGCCAGCGCCGTATCCATTAACATCTTACCGACGCCGGTACCCCAGTATTCTTTCAGCGTATAAATCGCAACCACCTCGCCGTAATCCGGCAAATCCTCATCCCGGCTGGATCTGGAGGTGCATAAACCGCAGGGCGTCTCGCCGTCAAACGCAAGATAATACTGTCCATTTCGCTCAGAAAGAATTGTTTGAAACCTTTCTGTACGTACTTCGATATCGGCTTTTCTCGCCATTTCCTCGGGTGAGATGATATCGACGTAAGCCGCTTTCCACGACTCACAGATAATATACGCAAACGCCCGTGCATCGGCTTCTGTGGCATCCCGAATGCTGAACACCTTTTCACCCGATTGATAGGCCTTGATGCGCTCGTCGATCAGCTTCCACGCCGTCGGATTAGCAACCTCATAACTCTCAACAGGCCAACCCTCAGGTTTTTCGCCCAAATACGGCTCAAAACCCATCTTTTTATAAATATTAATCGCCTTGTAGCTATGTGTTTTGGTGGTCAGATATAAAAACCCGTCGTTTTCAATCTGGTTGTAGACATCAAGCAGTTTGGTCAACAACGCCTTCATCAACCCGTACCCCTGATATTCGGGCAAGCAGGCTATCTTGTGAAAGCGAAGATGCGTTTCCCCAAAATCAGGCCCCGGCCAGATAGACGCAGTCGCAACTGCTTTTCCATCAGGTGCTATCACAAACAGGCATTGCTTTTCGAGCAATTCGGGATGTGATAGAAAGTCGCGTTTGAACACATTGCGTGCCTCTTCAAGCGTATCGATTTGAAACACGCTATATTGAATGTGCGCCCAATCCTCTTCCATCCCGGGTTGATAACCGGAAAAAGAGAACCCCTCCGGCAGCCCAAAATGCGGATATGCAGAAATATCCGGTTTGACCATCAGCACACTGATTTTCGGCAGTGACTTATCAAGCATAATTTTATCTCATTTCAATTTATTCGACCGAACGGCTCTCTCGGTGATTTTTTCCTCCCCAGACAGTTTTCCTACTAAAATTTCATTGTTCGGATCATGCGCATCGAATCTTCGCCGGGTGGTTAGGGGATTGTCGTTGGCGTAGCAGTAGATACACCCGTTCATACAGGTATTATACGCGCCGATGTCGACGCTTTCAACACATCCGCAGCCCGGCCTTTGATTTTTATCCGGCTTCAAATCGAGCTTGCAGCCGCAGATTTTCTCGATACGCTCAAGATCAATACAGCTTGCGCGTTCAATCCCGAATAAAGCCAAATCATGTTCGCAGCAGGCGACCGGAC
>CAZTDA010000324.1:0-3346 GCA_964612155.1 uncultured Eubacteriales bacterium
CGCCGCTGCCTTGAAGTGATTGACCGCATGGGATTTGGGCTTGCGATTTTAACCAAGTCCGATTTGATTTTGCGTGACCTCGATTTATTAAGAAGTATCAACGAGAAGACCAAATGTGTGGTGCAGATTACACTGACCACCTATGACGAAGATTTATGTAAAATTCTCGAACCGAATGTCTGTACGACGAAAAGGCGGTTTGAGGTGTTGAAGATATTGCGCGACTACGGCATTCCGACGGTGGTTTGGCTGTGCCCGATATTGCCGTTTATCAACGATACCGAGGAAAACCTGCGCGGGATTTTGTCCTATTGTTTTGAAGCCAAAGTCAAGGGGGTCATCTGCTTTGACATGGGCGTGACGCTGCGCGACGGTGACCGCGAATATTTTTACACCGCATTGAACCGCCATTTTCCGGGGGTTATGCAGAAATATATTAATAAATTCGGCCTTGCCTATTCCTGCGTCAGTGACAACAGTCCGGCGTTGATAAGAATCTTTCACCACGAATGCGAAAAACACGGCGTAATGCACGATGTGGAGCAGATTTTTAAATATATGAACAAGCTGGATGAAAAGGACGAGCAGTTGACGTTGATTTGATGGTTTCATCATTGTGAGGGGCTTGACCCCGTGGCAATCAGATCGTTCAGTATTTTTAAACTGCCGGTTATTCGGAACGCTCGTTCTCTGGATTGCTTCGTCATGCGTGGGGATTTACCCCACGCTTTTCCTCGCAAAGACGGTTCTCCCCGTCATTGCGCGGGGCTTTAGCCCCGCGGCAATCCAGACCTCTACGGCAATTTGACCGCCGGTTAATCCGAACGCTTTTCCGCTGGATTGCTTCGTCGTACCTCGCAAAGACGGGATTATAAACTGTTCTACGTGAAACGGGCGACCGCAGTCGCCAAACAGACACCAACGAGGCAGCCGAATGGCTGCCTCGTTGGTGTTATCTCCCTATGTTGGGTATGGCCGTTGGAACGGAGGCGGATGCTCACGCCTCCGTTCCGCTTATATGACCGCGTTTTCTGTCGTTTTGTTACACCGAATGTTTATTTTTTTATCTTGATGGTGTATGATGGTAATGGATCATTGCTCGCACACAAACGCGGCCCTTATTTCGAAAGGATTGACGACATGACTGATTTGAAAACCATCATGGTCTGTGAAAACAATTTGATCTGCCACTGTGCGAACCTCGTCAGGGCTCCTTTTGCGCATGTTTATTATTCCGACACCAACAAAAACTCACATGACTGCAACCATGCCGTGATTACTGATTTCTCCGATCCTGAGTCGGTGATTGCCGCCATCGAGGCATTTTATTATACCAAAGCGGTCACACCGCGCCTCTTTTACGGCGGCTTTGATAAGGAACGCGTGCTGTTGACCCCTGCATTGCAAAAACGCGGATGGACAATTGAGACCCTCGACCGAAAATTGATGTTTTGGGGCGGCGGTGAACCCAAGGAGTATACCTCCCCGACTTTGGGGATCACGCATAAAGAGCGATTTGACGACGAGATTTTTAATTTATTTTACGCTCATGACGGGGGCGACTGGTGCGCATTGGCCACCCGCGACTGCATGTATTACGGCAGCATCGATGTGTTTGTCGGGCGCGAAAACACCGGTTCCCCCTCCGGAGAACTGAGCGCGGCTTCCGTGATCATCGAGCACGACGGGGTCACCGATCTGGCACTGGTACAGGACGTTTTTACCCTGCCGCAATTTCGGGGCAAAGGATATGCCCGAGCCATGATGAGCGCTGCGATGCGTTATCAGCTCGGGCATTATCACAATAAAGATATTTACTTATGGGTGGAAAATCCGGTAGCCATGCGCGTCTATGAAGACATTGGGTTTGTCTACTCGAATGAAACACCGGATGTCTGGTTTGCATTCAAACGCCCTTGATTTAAACGCACTTGATGGTGTCATCTTGAGCGCAGCTCGCTGCAATTTTCGGTAGCAATATGATGTAATTTGAGCGGAGTCGAAGGATCTCTGGTTGATAAAGGTTACCGTCCTCATACATATCAGTCCCGGCTGAAAATCGATTTCTTCTTGTCCGTTACTTTTACTTCCGGCTTGTCTTCTTTCAGCCATCCCATTATTTTCGGCGCTAAGACGCTCATAGCGTCCCGATAGCCGAGTTCGTACTTATCGCACAGATAGGAACGGGTAAAGTTCATCGCCGAGATCCCCTTAACGGGTTCGATGGAGCGCGACGGAACGATGTCGATGACCTCGCGCTCGGGCGTGGAGGAGATGGTTTTAACCTGAGACGGTTCACGCAGGTGCACACCGATGATAATATCCAGCTCCTTGTTTAAAAGGGGCTTAAACGGCATACCGTCGGCGTTTTCCAAGGGCAGCCCGTCGGTGTCTTTGGCGTTGCGCGGGCAAATACCGCCATCGCAATACCGGATATCGTCCATCACAATCGGCTCAAACACATACGGAATTGCAGCCGATGCCAGCGTGCAGTCCACGGCGCGTTTATAGTCGCAGTCGTTGAGGTGAAAATATTCCGGCTCAAACCGCTCGCAATTGTAGGCACAAACATAATAGTCCCGCCCGTCGCGCCACAGCGGTGCGATATCGCAGGACTGAATGAACTGGCGCACTCCTTCAAGCGTGAATGCCGACTGGTTGCCGGCGGCTATGTAGGAGATCGCCGAGTGAATATCGGGAAAACCGCGCCCGGTATTGACAAACTTTAAAAACTCTCTGCGTTTTTCTGCCGGGACTCTGCCGTTTTTAAACATAAACTCCGCGACATTTTGCTTGTTCCAGAGATCGTGACATAATTTGCGGTCTCCCGAGGCAAACAGCAACGTATTTAATGCGCCGATGGAAGTACCCGAGACCGCTTTGATCTTGTCGTACAGGTCAAGGTCATAAAGAGCCGCAATCACGCCGCCCTCATAGGCGCCTTTTGCGCCGCCGCCCGACAGCACTAAACCGATTTTTAACGCGTTAAATGCCTTGACTTTCGATTTATCCAACATCCGACAGTCCCCCTATTTGAACAGCGTCAGAATGGCTGCCTCCCCGGTAGAAAGCTTTTTATGAAAACTGTAATATTCGCCGTTGTGTTCAAACTCGTCGCAGCCGTCCATCGTGATTTTTTGATACTGCGCGGGATTCGGGATGAACACGGTGATATCCTCTTCTTCATCCGGTGAGAAATTGACAATCAACATAATCTCTTTTTCCGCATCCGAAAAAAGCGCCGGGAACAGATAAGTTCCGCCGACCACGCAGGGCATCGCCGTTTTGCATGAGGCAATCACGCCGAAAATAATATCGCGGTGAATCGGCGTCAAATAGACCGTGG
>CAZTDA010000325.1:0-3336 GCA_964612155.1 uncultured Eubacteriales bacterium
CCGTTTTAAATTTTTATCTTGAAAATTATCAAAAATTGCAGGTTTGGGTTGTGCATCCGATGTATTTGGGGCGCATCTCGGGTCAGCATCTGACCGACGACGGCGATGTGATCTCGCTGCTCAACGCCATCATGATTTTAGAGGACTCCCTCGACGACGGCTTTGTTCAGGAACTCGGCGAAAAGTTTTTTATCCCGCAGGGTCGTTTTTTAAAGCCGTTTTGCTATTATATCAACAATATTCCGGTTTGGGATCTGTGCGCCATTGCGACGATCGGCATTTTTTATAAACAGCCCGATCTGATCGAGTACGCTTTTGAAAGCGAATTCGGGCTGATCAATCAAGTCGCCTTGGGCATCACCAAGGATTATTTCTGGTACGAGGGCTCGGTGCATTACCACTTTTACTGCATCGCCCCGATGACCGATTTGATCTATTTTGCCAAGGCCTCGGGGTATCAGGCCGACTGCATTGACAAACTTGCCAAGATCATTGAGAAAATGTATGTGATGCCTGCGCAGATGGCGTTTGCCAACTGCATGCTGCCCAACCCCAACGACGGTTGGCCGTTTATCTCACTGGCTTGCTTCGGCGGTCAATACGACACCGCCGCCGCCAGTTTTGACCACCCGATGATCAAATGGGCCGCGACGATGATGTATGACAACCGCTCCCCGCTGCTGGATCACAACGGCGTCGCGAATCCGCTGCGCGGCGGCGACCTGCCCCGCTTGCTATACGGCATCAACCCCGAGGACTATGATAAATACCCGCGTGAAAAGCTTGAATCCCGGGTCTGGGAAGATACCAACTTTGCGATGCTGCGCGACCGCGATATTGAGGTCTATTTCAAATACGGTCTGATCATCGCCTCGCACTCGCATTTCGACATTATGAACATTGAAATTTCGGCGTTCGGCGAATCGATCAGCTATGACCTTTCGACCAACGGGTACGGCTCGTTTTTATTCCAATGGCAGCAAGGGACGCTGTCGCACTGCACTGTTGCGACCGATTTTGTGAACATCCCGAAAAAGAGCAAAGGCAAGCTGCTGGAATACGACAAGGAAAAAGCGCACATTAAAGCGCTCAGCGAAGACGCTTATCCCGATGTCGACTATATCCGCGATTTAAAGCTCGACGACAATACGCTGCATGACAGTTTCACCTGCACCGACAAAACCGGAAAAGCGCATACCTACGATTATCTCTTCCACTGCCTTGGCGAACCTGAATTCGGTTTTGAGGCCAAAGAGGTTCCGCCGTTCACCGAAAAGCTCTACGACACATTGCAGGAAGTCAAGTGTTACGAGAGCGACGGCGATATCAAGTTCGCCTACAAGCTGCCCGACAAGCGAGTCGATATCACGCTCAAAGGCGAAAAAGGCACCAAGTTTTATGTGTTCAAGGGTTATGCCCAGACCGGAAAGCACTTCCGTTGGGGCATTATGGCACGGCGAAATGCGGTTGAGACCACTTTTGCAGTCGATTATAAATTTTCAAAGATTTGAGGTTGTTGAATGCTTTCCGACATTGAAATCGCCCAGGCAGCCAAACCACTTCCCATTGCCGAAATCGCCGACCGACTCGGAATTTTATCTGACGAACTCGAACCCTACGGAAAATACAAGGCAAAGATCACGCAATCGGCTTTTTCCCGCACAGTGAGTAAACCCGACGGCAAACTGATTCTGGTCACCGCGATCAACCCAACCCCGGCGGGAGAGGGCAAGACCACGACCACCGTCGCACTCGGGCAGGCGATGAAACAGATCGGAAAGAACGCGATTATCGCACTGCGCGAACCGTCGCTCGGGCCGGTGTTCGGCATCAAAGGCGGCGCTGCGGGCGGCGGCTATTCTCAGGTGATTCCGATGGAGGACATCAACCTCCATTTTACGGGCGATATCCATGCGATTACGGCGGCAAACAATCTGCTGTGCGCGTTAATCGACAACCACATTAACCACGGCAACGCTTTGCGGCTTGACACAAGGCGCATCTATTTCCGCCGCTGTATGGATATGAACGACCGCGCGCTACGTGAGATTATTATCGGTATGGGCGGTAAAGTCAACGGCTTTATGCGCTCCGACGGTTTTAACATCACCGCCGCCTCCGAAGTAATGGCGGTGCTGTGTCTGTGCACCGATATCAATGATCTTAAAAAGCGGCTCGGCGATATTCTGGTCGGTTATGATCTCGATTCAAACGCCGTTTTCTGCCGACAGCTGAACGCGCAGGGTGCGTTGGCTGCACTGCTTAAAGACGCGGTCAACCCGAATCTTGTCCAGACCCTCGAGGGTACGCCCTGTCTGATGCACGGCGGTCCGTTCGCCAATATCGCCCACGGCTGCAACTCGGTTCGTGCGACAAAGCTCGGATTGAAACTGGCCGATTACTGCATCACGGAAGCCGGCTTCGGGGCCGATTTGGGCGCTCAGAAATTCTTTGATATCAAATGCCGCGCCGCCGGCCTAACGCCCTCTGCGGTCGTTCTGGTAGCCACAGTGCGCGCACTCAAATACAACGCCGGTATATCGAAGTCCGAACTCGGTAATGATAACCCCGCCGCTGTTGAAAAAGGCGGTGTCAACTTAGCTGCGCACATCGAAAACATTAAAAAGTATGGCCTTCCGGTTGTGGTGGCGGTCAACCGCTTCCCCTCCGACACACCTGATGAGATTGCAGCCGTTATCAAAATCGCCGAGCAAAACGGCGCGGACTGCGCGGTCAGCGACGGTTTCTCGCAAGGGGGAAAAGGCGCAGCACTGTTGGCTGAAAAGGTTGTCGCTGCCGTCGAACGAGGCGGTATGTTTAAACCGCTCTGCACCGATGAGATGACGGTCACCCAAAAAATCGAGCGCATTGCCACCGAGATATACGGGGCCGGTTCGGTTGTGTTGGAAGAGGCGGCACAAAAGAAGCTGAACGAGATTTCGGCTCTCGGGTTGAATACCCTGCCCGTCTGTATTGCAAAAACGCAATACTCGCTGACCGATGATCCAAAGCAGCTGGGCAGACCGAAAAACTTCCGTCTGACCGTGCGTGATCTGCGTCTGTGCACCGGCGCGGGCTTTGTCGTAGCACTCACCGGCGACATTATGACCATGCCCGGACTGCCGAAAACACCCGCCGCAAACACCATCGACATCGATCAAAACGGCTTAATCAGCGGATTATTTTAATGAATCAAAAAATCTGAAAAATCTGCTTTTTGGTATTGACAACGAACGCCGGGTTGTGTTATTATGTTAACCGTCGCCGGCTGGCAGAGAGGTTCTCCGGGACGCGTGGGGGAGCATAGCTCAGCTGGGAGAGCATCTGCCTTACAAG
>CAZTDA010000326.1:0-3326 GCA_964612155.1 uncultured Eubacteriales bacterium
GCCCCGGCTCCAAAAGCATACCCCTCCGTTTTGGTCGTCAGTAAAGCGGGCAGATTTTGAATGGCTTCCCGGTAAATCTGTCCCAACTCCTTTTGTTCTTTTTTCTCTCCGACAAAAATCCAACCGAACCAGTGAAAGACATCCTTATGCTGTTGACCGCCCTCAAACAATTCCTTTGCGCTCACGCGGTACGGCTCCTTGTGATCCGAAGTCATACATAAAAGCGTCTCGCCGAAATTTTCATACCCGACCACGACATGCCAGCCGCACCAGTAGCGAATCACGGGAATACCCTTGTCAATGTAGGCCATCAGGGTCTGCAGATACATCTCGGGATTTTGCCGCAGCGCTTTCTCCGGCACAAAAGTCGCGGCATAGCCGCATGTTTTAAAGATATTCTCGACAAATCCGTAATTGGAATCGCTTAATTTGTAATCGGTGACGCTCTCGCCCCGGAAATGGTCAATGCCGAAAATCTGGGCGAAAACATCCCCGGTCAGCCCCGCAAAAAACCAATAGTCATAATCCTTTTCCCCCAGACACTCCATCACATATTTGGCGCAGCCGTTGAACCAGTAGTTCTCGCCGTAGTGCATCGTAATCAGTTGGTGGATATTCGCAATCATATTGTTGCTTTGTTTCGTAATCATTGTAAGTGCGCCCTCTTTTATCTTCATTTTTGGTGTTTGCTTTAATTGAGAAACACGAACTGCCTTTAAAAATATCCTGCCTTGCCCGTTTGAACCGATGATGATCGGCAAGGGTTGTTGCAATCTCAAATCGGCTTTCATATACGGAAAATTGACTCCGCAATACCGCACTTCATCATTGATAACCACGGCAAAGTGTTTTTCGCCGACGATCCATGTCAATCGGTTATATTCATATTTGTTGATTCTGCCGAGCTTCGGAAGCCGGGAATAGTCAATCCGATAATCGCCGAAGAATGGTTGCGTAAAGCAAATCGCTTCTTGCGATAGCCGGTCATCTGCGTTGTTATCCATATTAACGCCGTACATATATTTCAAATTTTCTCCGTGATAAAAACGCATACTGCCTTCAGCGGTGCCATACCCAAAACGCTGTGAATCATAATCCATCCTGAATTCAATATCCACTCGAAAGGGCAGTTTCACCGCAACGCCGGTCGATAACAGCCGTTTATCAATGTACGGGATATATTCGGCCTCGCCCTGTTCGTTTACCTTGTAACCCGGATTCAAAATCGGAATGAATCCGTCCATGGGGATGTCTTTTTGCCATAAAATCGGGTTTGCCGCTTCAATTTCTTCGATTGATATATCCTCAACCAAATCATTGGAATCATAGAGCGACGCGTCGGGCAGCCGTTTTTTGACCGGGACAAAGATTCGGAGTTTTTCCCGTTTCCCATCCGGAGAGAGCACCGTCTCAGCCATCGATTCATGGCGCAACCGTCCGTCGTGCCGATAATCCACCTCGTAATAGGAATTTGCATCGAAACTGCGAATTAAGTTGCGGTGAAACGTGCCGATGTCATCGTCGGCATAGACACTCGCAGACGCAAACAACCCGCCCTCGAACAATTCTTCCGTAAACGGGCTGTTATTTTCAAAGTTAGATTCAACTCTTTGTATAAATGCTATCTCGCCCCGGTCGCTTTGCATTTCAAACAGGGTATGCTGTCCCGGCAACCCGAACGCAAGTCCGTTTTGCCCGAACCAGTTCCAAAATGCCTCGGGGTCGGACATTCTGTTTTCTTTTAAAACCGAAGTTAGCATTCGCATTTCGGGCAGTTCCACGATGTCGGCATCAATCGGGGCTGCCAACTTTTCGGCAACTTCCGAGAGCTCTTCATAAGTAGCGCTTTTCTTTTCCTCCCGCAGCTCCAACTGCCTGTCCATCTCCTCATAAAGCAGCGGCAGCGCATCAATTTGTGTGATACCGTTTTGCACCATCGTCTGTAAAAAGTCGTTGACAATGCGCTTGAGCTCCGATAGGTTATGTATCTCCTCGTCAATCGCACCGATACGAGTTACAAAAACTTCGACTATGTCTGCCATGTCCCGGCGTTCATAGATGCGCACAATGTCTCTGATCGGGATTTGCATTTTACGCAAAACCAAAATCTGTTTTAACCGTTCAAGGTTTTCGGCGTCATAAAAACGGTACTTTTCAAACTGCGGACGGATGCTTGAAAGCAACCCCATCTGTTCATAATAACGCAGTGTGCGCGACGAGACATCGTATCTCGCCGTCACGTCGGTGATTTTGATCAAATCCATGTCCTCGCCCCCGTTTCAAATCCCAGTATAACACTTGACCCTGCGTCAATGTCAATCGAATATGTAAAGTCATCAGAAAATATTTCACGGACGATGCATAAATATTCTGTATACGGGCATACTATATTATTTATACCTTTTTATCTGCACCGTATTCACAAAACTCGGCAAACCCGCTTTACAAGCGACATCCTGTTATTAGTGCTAAAATGGAATTTATGAAGTCGCCGGTTCGACCTGTAAAACTCGTCGCTCCCGCCGACCTGAAGCCCTTTGCGCCCGTTGACACAAACCCGTTTTCGGGATATAATACCAAAAGAACAAAAGTTCGGACTTATCGTGAAAAGGAGCAATTAATATGCCGTTAGTAACAAGCAAAGACATGTTCAAAAAGGCCTATGACGGCGGATACGCCATCGGCGCGTTCAATGTCAACAATATGGAGATCATCCAGGGCATCACCGAGGCCGCAAAAGAAGAAAACGCCCCGCTGATTCTGCAGGTCTCCTCCGGCGCACGCAAATATGCTAACCATACCTACCTGATGAAGCTGGTCGAAGCCGCGCTCATCGAGACCGATCTGCCCATCTGCGTCCATCTGGATCACGGCGACACCTTTGAGCTGTGCAAATCCTGCATCGACGGCGGATTCACCTCGGTTATGATCGACGGTTCCCACCACTCGTTTGCCGAAAACATCGAACTGACCAAAAGGGTCGTCGAATATGCCCACGCCAAAGGCGTTGTCGTCGAGGGTGAGCTGGGTCGTTTGGCCGGCATTGAAGATGCGGTTCAGGTCAGCGAAGCGGATTCGTCCTACACCCGCCCCGAGGAAGTTGAGGAATTCGTCGCCAAGACCGGCGTCGATTCACTCGCCATCGCCATCGGCACTTCCCACGGCGCGTTCAAATTCAAGCCGGGTTCCGATCCCAAGATCAGACTCGACATTCTGCACGAAATCGAAAAGCGCATCCCCGGCTTCCCGATCGTCCTTCACGGTTCTTCTTCCGTTCCGCAGGAACTGGTCAAGATCATCAATGAAAACGGCGGACATCTCAAAGA